>CAYTDU010000944.1:0-2473 GCA_964436395.1 uncultured Gemmatimonadaceae bacterium
TCTATGCGCTCCACTAGGGCCCTGTGTTGCTTGAGAGAGCTCTCAGCGCTCCCGGGCATCTCGAAACTGGCAGCCATAGCTTCCTCCAAGAGCTCCATCACCGGCTGCATGATGAGCAGCAGTAGCGGGACGTTAACGCTGGAGTGTTTGCTGGAGTTCGGCGGGTTTCCCGAACCCTTCCTTGCAGCAAGACGGACCAGCTACCGTCGTTGGTCACGCAGCTATCACAGGCAGATTGTTCGTGAGGATATAAGGGATCTCACTGACGTCAAGCACATCGATGAAATAGAGCTGCTTTACGCGTTGCTGCCGTCGAAGGTGGGAGCGCCGCTGTCGATCCCAAGTCTTGCGACGGATCTAAGAGTGGCGTACAACACCGCGAAGAGTTGGCTGGATGTCTTGGAGCGTTTCTATCTCTCGTTCAGCATCAGGCCTTGGACGGCAAAGATCGCTCGGGCAATCCACAAAGAACGCAAGACATATCTCTTCGACTACGCGCTGGTAGAGGATGCTGGCGCGCGTTTCGAGAACTTGATCGCCCTGGAGCTGTTCCGGGCGGTCAATGCGTGGAACGACTTGGGATACGGTGACTTCGGTCTCCATTACGTTCGTACCAAGGAGAACCGTGAGGTCGATTTTCTCGTGTCGGAAGGCCGTAAGCCGATGTTGCTTGTCGAGGCAAAGCGCGGCGACAACACTCCAAGTCCCAACATCTTGCATTTCCAGAGCGCATTGGGCGTTCCGGCAGTGCAGGTGCTTGCGGCGGGATCAGGATTCAAGCGGATAGAGAATGACGGCGGTTCGCTCCTCGTTACTCCCGCTTCATGGTGGTTGCCGAACCTGCCGTAACGAGGCTGGTGAATTGGGTGCTGAACGGTAAGCCGCGACGCCGAATCTGAATTAGCGTATCTCCTCAATGAGGTCGGGTGCAAACCTTCGGATCGGTTCTCGTATCAAACAACGAGACCCGAGACCATGGTGAGGAGCAGGCATGACATATCATGCATGGAGAACCATCGTCGCAACGATGATCTTGGGTGCCTGCGGCGCCGGCAACGAAACCGCTACCGACACGACGTGGCGCGAGCGAGCGCTGATGGATCTGGACTTCATCTACGCCCAGCTCGGCGAGCATCACCCCGGTCCGGTCGACACACTCAATCCGTGGTTTCGTGACTGGTACGAACGAGGATACGAAGCGGCCCGCGGCCGGGCAGAATCGATTACCGACTACGCCGGTTACTACTTTGCGATCCAGTACTACATGATGGGGTTCCAGGACGGCCACCTTGGTGCCTTGGGCGACTATCGGATCGAAGCAGACCTGGATCGACGATGGTCCGGGTTCCTGGTCGAGTACGATCGCGGGGCGTTTTTTGTGATCGGTAACGACAGTGGCGATGCAGAGCTTCCACCAACCGGTGCACGGCTCTTGTCGTGCGACGGCGCTTCCGCCTCCGCACTGGCCGACTCCAAACTCGAGACATACATCGGGCTTTGGTCCGCCAACGAGTTGTTCTTCCATCAATCTGCCGGTCCTCCGATTCAACGAACCTTGGCGTCAAACCCAGTCGGCGGCCGGGTGTTCTTCCTTACCGATGCGTGGTGTGCGAGCGCCTGCCTCGGTTTCGCTGACCTGGTGTTGGCAATCGACGGTGTTACTCACATTGGTGCCGAGACGAGTGCTGATGCGATCTACATCGACAATCGAAGCGTGGCACTGCCCAGCGAGCAGGGGAGGTTCGGATTCTCGATGAAGGTGTACCGCGGGCGGGTGCGAGGTCACAACGTATCATATGTGCCGGATTTGTTCTGGGATGGATCGATGGCGGATGACGAGGGGCTCGAGCGCTGGGTTTTGGAACTGGCGAAACCGCTCTCAAACTGAATCGCCCCGGTTTTCGCGGAGACGTTCAACGAAACCGGCGAATATGCCAAAACGGCAGCGTTGTGAAGGTTCATCTCGACGTCGTGAAGCACGCTTTTCCGGGCGTGGTCAACTCCAAGTTGTAACTCGTGTGATTCTTGGATTGGCTAGTGTGTGAATCGGATACTGGGTATCGGCTCGATGCAGGGACATGACCATGACAAGAAAGTCTGAGTGTCGGGATCTCTCGTGATACATTATCTTGTTTTTACTACTGCATACGTTAAAAATACAAGGTAATTAATGCCGTGAAACGCCTGATCACGACTGATTTGCTGGCTTGGAAGGACTCGGAACGCCGAAAACCGCTCATCGTTCGTGGTGCTCGGCAAGTCGGATCTATTGAAGCTGCATGAAGTGGATATGGCCGAGCAGTTTGTCGGGCAGGAGTTGATGGTATCGCAGGGGGCCGAACTCTACTACTGGTCTCGGCAGGCGAAGAGCAGCACCGCGGAGGTGGACTTTCTTGCGATCGCAGACGGATCGATCTTTCCGGTAGAAGTGAAGAGTGGCCCGTCAGGTAGGCTCAGAAGCCTGCACCTGTTG
>CAYTDU010000945.1:0-2473 GCA_964436395.1 uncultured Gemmatimonadaceae bacterium
AGGCCGAAGCGCCATTCGTACCTGAACCAGATCACGACAAAGATCGCTCCAAAAGCCAGGAAGAGCGCCTGCTGGACTCGTGTTCGAAGCTCGCCACCGACCTTCGGACTGATTGCCTCCGTTCGCTGGATCTCGTATGAATCCGCCCCGAACACCGCAGTCAGCACACTGTCGAGGACCACTCCGGTTCTTTGAGTCGTCGCTTCGCTTACTTCTTCGTCAGAATCGAGCCTGGCACGTACCACGAACTCGTCTGGCGCACCAAACGTCTGGATTTCGGCTCCGTCGAGTTCGGTCGGTGCTAGTGCAGACCGGATATCGGCGGTCTCAATACCTTCGCTGGCGCTGAGCTGGATCAGAGTTCCACCGGTGAACTCGATACTCGTGTTGAGACCGCGGAACAGGAGCAGCGACAAACCAGGCAACATGAAGACCACGGCGGCGATGGCAGCAATGCGCCAGACAGCCAAAACATCGTATTTAGCGTCGTCAAAAAGCCGGAACATCAGATGGATAGCTCCTGTGTGACCGTGCGGCGTTGGAGCCAGATCAAGAAGAAGGTGCGCGTAACGAACACCGCGGTTATGAGCGATGCAACAATACCAATGATCAAGGTCACAGCGAATCCTCTCACTGCCTGCGTACCGAATTGGAATAGGAAAGCTGCAGTAAGCACCGTAGTGACGTTCGCATCGATGATTGCAGGCATTGCGTTTTGAAATCCCGCATCAACTGCGGACCGAGGTGTCTTGTCCATTCGCAGTTCCTCACGTATTCGCTCGAAGATCAGAACGTTTGCGTCAACAGCGAGCCCGAGCGACAACACGAACCCCGCTAGCCCAGGCAGTGTTAGTGTCGCCCCGAAGCTGGCGAGTCCGGCTAGCGTGAACGTCACATAAAACAGCAGTGCCGCGATAGCCAGTAGCCCGGCCTTCTTGTAGTACACAGCCATGACCACCAATACGAGTACCGCCGCCACTATTGCCGCGCGAGTGCCCTGTTCGATTGAATCGTGACCTAAGCTAGGTCCGACTGCTCTCTCATCGACGATCGAGAGTCTCGCCGGCAGTGCACCAGCGCGTAGTACGAGCGCCAGGTCTTGGGCCTCCTGCAACGCAACGCTCCCGAGCTCAATCTGACCACTTCGTCCGATGCGGGAGCGAATGATGGGAGGCTGCCTGTGAACACGGCCATCGAGGATGATCGCCATATAATCTTCAACATGTTCAGCCGATTCCCGCCCGAATATGCGACCACCTCTGCGCGTGAGTTCGAACCGAACGATTGCGCTCCTGGTCCCTGGATCAATTGTCGCAGAAGCATCGGTCAGATACTCACCAGTAATGACCGCCCGATCTTCCACCGCGTACAGAGGTCGATATGGCCTTCCGCCCATCGAGACAGGCTCCAAGCCCCAGAAGAGTTCTATTCCGCGCGGTAATGCCCGCTCGGTCACATCCAGCCGAATGATCGAATCGACCTGCAAGTACCGCTCTTCCTCAACATGAAACTCACCGGGGATTTGACCGGCGAACAGGTACGAACTCAGAGGACCTGGTCCATCTTCGAGAACGTCACTGGAGTCGGCGTCGGCCAAAGTCGTGTCCGCAACTGTCGTCTGAGAATCGGCTCCCAGCAGCTGTTCTACAGCACTCGGAGTTGCAGCTTCAACGCCCGGTGCCGCTCTGACTCCCGCTCTTCGAAGAGCCCCGTCGATTGCCGGAAGAGCCTCTCTGAAGCGTTGATCCATGTCCGTAATACGCCATTCCAGGTATGCGGAGCGTTGTACGATCTGTTTCGCCCGGCCTGGATCGTCGATTCCGGCTAGCTGCACGACGATTCGGTCGCTGCCGACCTTTTGGATGAGCGGCTCGGTGACACCGAACTCATCGATACGCGTCCGAATCACGGTGAGGGCACGGTCGATGGCGTCTTCGGGATCCTGAACACGCCCCTGACTCTCGTCGAGTTCGAGCGCCAGGTATATCCCACCCCTGAGGTCCAAGCCCAGATTGATTGGAACGCGGCGAACCAAGGTGTCCTTCATGGTTCCATCTACCGCCCTCACCCTCTGTGTAACATTCCTCGGAATGAGGAAGAAGATGCTGAGGCCGATGAGACCCGCGATCATGAACAGTCGATTTCGTATGCTTGAAAACATGGCAATATCTAGAGTTGCAAAGACTTAATGGTTACCGAACCTGTTCGGGCCTGTCAACGCACGGCGAGCGTCTTCGAAGTCCTTCTCGAGTTGCTTCGCTAGCTCATCAGGCGATTTGAACGTGGTCACATCCCTCAAACGTGCCACCCAACTGACCTTCACTTCATGTCCGTACATGTCTTCATTTACGTCAAGGAGGTGTACCTCCAACGACCGTTCCAACTCGCCAAATGTCGGCCTTGGACCCTGATGCATCATGCCTGCCGACGCCCCCCCTCCCCCTATGCGTCCAGAGGCCTTGTTCGAGGATCT
>CAYTDU010000946.1:0-2466 GCA_964436395.1 uncultured Gemmatimonadaceae bacterium
GCTATATCAGGTCGCTGATGCGTCTGTCCGACTCCATCAGATCGGATCCGCACGTCGCTCAAGTGCGGAGCGTCGTGGACATACGGCCCGGCATGTCTGCGCTGAGCTACACGATGCTCTACGGCAACTTGGAGTCCGCCCGAGCAAGGTCACCTGAATTCTACGAGGCGTACCTCTCGACCGATGCACGTACCACGTTGATGGATGTTGTGCTCGCCGATACCGTGTCCTTCACGAGTTCGATGGAAGTGGCCAGATCGATTCGCGCCATCGTCAGGGGCGGATTGGGCGGATTGGATTCGGTGGACGCTGCGGTCGGAGGGTTTGCAGCCTCGAGTGTCGATCTACAAAACGAATTGTTGTCACAATTTCCGTTGGTGGTTGCCCTGGTTCTCATCACGACTGCAGTGATGCTGTTCGTGGCATTCAGGTCGATCCTGGTGCCGATCAAGGCGGTCATCATGAACTGCCTCTCAGTGGCCGGCGCCTTTGGTATCACAGTGCTGGTGTTCCAAAACGGCGTCGGTGGAGGGTTGTTCGGACTCGATGGGCCCACCGAAGCGGTGTACGTCGCGGTGCCGGTGCTCGTTTTTGCCGTGGTGTTTGGATTGAGCATGGATTACGAGGTGTTCCTGCTATCACGCATCAAAGAGGCCTTTGACCGAACCGGTCAGAACGACCAGGCCACCATGCAGGGCCTGACCGCAACTGCATCAGTGATCACCAGTGCAGCGGCAATCATGATTGTGGTGTTCGGGGTGTTCAGCTTTTCTCGGGTGCTCGCGGCGCAGCAACTTGGCTTTGGATTGGCGGTTGCGGTATTCCTCGACGCAACTCTGATTCGGATGGTTCTAGTACCGGCAATAATGCATATTGCCGGAAGATGGAACTGGTGGCCAGGCGTGAGGGGCTAGCTACACTCGAGGCTTCCCTCGATAGTCGCTGCTCCCAGCGGCGAGGCATCACCAACGAACAGGTAACACGCAACCGTGCTCTCGGCATGCGATGCGGTTGCAGACCAGCCCAGCACGGTTGCTTCATTTACTGAAATCGTGACCTCTGGGCTGGCACCCCATCCAGCAGCTGTCAGCGCCGCTACGTCATCCGTGTACGATGCGCGATCGTAGTAATGGGATTCTTGGTGCATCGCGAAGGTGCGTAGATCTCGTTTCATAGTGGCGATCAGCGCACGGTCTTTGACATGCTTAAGCCTCGGCATCGCGATCGTCGCAAGCAGGCCAATGATCGTGAACACTAGCAGCAACTCAACGAAAGTCATGCCTTTACGGTTCAGCATCGTATCCTTTCGCGGCTGGCTGACACCTGGCATCAAGGCATAAAAAAATGCAAAATACTGGCCCTCGCAGCAACCGCGTCAGCATTTGGCATCCAACCAGTTATCGCCGACTCCGATGTCCACCACGAGCGGCACGTCGAGTGACGCAGCTCCCTCCATTTTTTCCCTCACCAAGGTGCTTGCTTTCTCAACTTCCGCGATCGGCGCCTCCAGCACGAGTTCGTCATGGACCTGCAGTAGAATCGCCGTCCCTAGTTTGGACTCCTGCAACGCAAGATTCAAGTTCGTCATCGCGATCTTGATGATATCGGCAGCCGATCCCTGCACAGGCGAGTTCATGGCTGTCCGTTCGCCGAACGCGCGAATATTGTGGTTCTTGTGGCTCAACTCGGGTATGTAGCGGCGCCGTCCGAAAAGCGTTTCCACGTAACCGAGTCGCTTTGCGTCTTCAACTGCTGTGTCGAGAAACCTCCTGACTCCGGAGAATCTCTCGAAGTAGAGGTCGATGAACTCACGCGCGTCTTCCTGCGGTATGTCTAGTTGCCGAGCTAGCGAGAACGCTCCCTGACCGTAGATGGTCGCAAAGTTGATCGTCTTCGCGCGCGCCCGCATTCCCGACGTTACGTCTTCAACAGGTGTGTCGAAGATGACCGCCGCAGTCTCTTTGTGAATATCGCCACCGCGTTTGAACGCCTCTATGAAGGCCGCGTCATGAGACATGTGTGCCAGAACGCGAAGCTCGACCTGTGAATAGTCAGCCACAACAAACTTGTGACCGTCCACGGCAACAAAACACTCTCTGATCAACTCACCTCGAGGTGTCCTGACCGGTATGTTCTGCACGTTCGGGTCCGATGACGAAAGCCGTCCAGTTGCGGCGCCAGTCTGATTGAAAGTAGTGTGTACACGCCCCGTTTGAGCGTTGACGCTTGCCGGCAGAACATCCACGTACGTCGATTTTAGCTTAGTCAACTCGCGAAACTCGAGGAGGAGCTGCGGCACGTCGTGGCCCATACTCGCAAGCTGACCGAGGACTTCAGCATCAGTCGACGCGCCGGTCTTGGTCTTCTTGATTACAGGTAGCTGCAACTTCTCGAACAGTATGTGCCTCAGCTGAGGCGTACTGTTGATGTTGAACTCGGTGCCGGCGGCTTCGTAGATAGCATCCC
>CAYTDU010000947.1:0-2457 GCA_964436395.1 uncultured Gemmatimonadaceae bacterium
ACAAAGAGCCAGATCAGGGCTAGAGACAATCCAAGAAGCCGGCCATATGTTGCCATGATCCAGTCTCCCTACTGAGAGCGTTTGGTGAGCGATGTCTTGCGATGATCCTCTTGCCCCACGATGAGTATGAGTTCGTCACCAGGTTCTACGGGAAGCATCTCTCCAGCCAGCTCCCCTGCTCCAATGAAATCGATGATGAAACGAACGTCTTCGAGATCCCATCGGAACGTGAAACTCGAGGTGGACTTTCCCTGCGCCATGCCGAGACGAAGCCGCTCGCCAGAGTCCCACGCGTATATCGTGGCGTCGTAGAAGTTGTAGTTGCGGACTTCCACGGTGAGCTCGCGCGAAACCGGCCCTGCTGTCTTGAGATGTTCAACATAGCCACCGCAGCCGACAACAAGACATATCAGCGCAGCGTGAAGTGCCGCCTTGGAGATCGTACGCATAGACATTTCCCCAATTCTCGATGGGTAGACCGACCAGTCGTTAGACTGGTGCACCGAGATTCGGGTGAGTTCGTGGGATTCATTCATCCGATGTGGTGATACCCCTCAGCAAGCTGAAGGATTCACCACATCGAAATCGGGGTCAAGTCTTGCGTCAATTCTGGCGGGGCTACTGGGACCGAATCAGATAGAGCTCTTCTTGTCTTGGAATGAAATTTCTGAGACCCTCCGGAGTCGCAAAGACTGTTTCTTCCGTTCCAAAGGACAGCCGCTTGTTGCCCCATTCAGGTATTTCCGTTGTCGCTGAAGACTCTAGAGCGTAGAACGCCCCGTTTCGCACGGGAAATGTCGAGCGTACGCTGGTTCGGTCAGGCCAATTCGCAGCAAACCATGATCCCACACCATGGATGAAACCGTCCACCGAGTGTGAAGCAACGTTGGCTTCGACACCCTGCTGTGCACAGATTGCTTCGGCTTGCTCCTTGACCTCGTAACCGAGCACACCAGGCACGGCCACCTGAGCCACTGCGTCCTGCACCTTGACGGCATTGTCGAGCGCAATCTGCACGCCCTCGGGAGCCGCCGTCTCGCCTGGCTTCAAGACGTACGCCGTGCGTTTGAAGTCCGTATACAATCCCGTGTAGATGATCCCAATATCAGTCTTCAGGAGATCTCCGGGCTGGATCACGGTATTGGGTCCTCCGACCCTTTCTCCCTGCCGGTTGACCGAGAGCGTTACCGGATATCCGGGGACGACACCCAATTCGTGCATGCGATTGTAAGCATACCATATGACCTCGTTGACGGTCGTCACACCTGGTTCTATTACCTTGTTGCTCAGAACTTCCTCGTGAACCAATTGGCCGATCCTGGCTGCCTCCTCAAAAAGCGGAAATTCCTCGGCGATGTGGGTACCAAGAAATTCGGTGCTGACCTGCTCCGCCGAAACTATGCGTCTCGCATACCTGGGTCCGATAGCGTTCTCGAGGTGTTTCCTCATCTCCACGGTCAAACCATCGCTCGTTCCTATCGTGCGCGACTGGTTCACGCCAATGCGCTGCGGCCGCAGTTCGTGGATTACTCGTCTCAGTTCAGGTTGCAGCGAAGGTCCCTCTTCGCCGTAATCGGAGGGATAGCTCAAAATCTCATCCCAAATACGGGAGTCGCTGCCGGGCAAGTGAGTGCCGATGACAGTCCGCCGTAATCGCTCCGAGCCGTCATCAAAGAAGATGAACGCGTTACGATGGCCACCCTCGCCGTTCTCATCCCTTATGTACTCTAAAACGGGATCTATGAAACCTTCCCGCGACATGATGACCCAGCAATCGATGCCGGCGTTTCGCATCGCCGGCAGCATCAAGCGGTCAACGCGTTTTACGTTGAGGTCGTACAGCGTCTCTGCCTGCTCCTGCAGGGACATCACGTGTACGGCAGGCTTCTCTTCTGACAGTGCAACGCACGCCCCCACAGCGAGACACGCCGCTAGGGTACACACACTTCTCAGACTGTGCATTCGTGTTGCTCCTTTGCAAGGCATCGGTAGATTATGCGCGTATGGTCGTGAATCACCCATGACCTTCGCCACGAGCGACCATCGACAGCAACGCTAATCTGACTGAGTTATCAAACCGTGACAATCGCGTGACTTCGAGTACAATTTCGGGAGTTTGACTACAAAAAGGGTTTGGCAACCCATCCGTCAGTTCAGCACATGAAAAGGCGGTGTCCGTCAGCAATTCGCCGACTGACGAACACCGCTCGTTCTGAGTTCAATATCTCCAACTGGTCACGTCAGCACCTGGCGGGGCTTTCGCCAGCATTAGCCTCATCATCTGGGGCGCCACACGCTGGTTGATGTTCAAACGTCCGACCGAGTTGGGCGTAGTGTGGTCCCCCGACCAGCAGTGTTCTCGCCGGTCGCCGTAGTCGATCTCGCCGTTGTAGTAGGGGTTAGTCGTGCTCTCTAAGAACTCCTCCACGAGATAAACCGCATTGCCGAGGTAGTAGT
>CAYTDU010000948.1:0-2452 GCA_964436395.1 uncultured Gemmatimonadaceae bacterium
AGTGAGCAGTCGCTGATGGACGTGCTGCGCCGGTCCGGCGCGCGCCCGGTGCTGCCCGGCGGGCAGCCGGGCCTGGCCGTGGCGCTGGGTGGCGTGGGGGTGACCCTGACCGACATGGTGCAGCTTTACGCGATGCTGGCGCAGGGCGTATACTAGATCGCAGTAGTGTACTGCTGACGACGCAGCAGATGGCCGCCGGTGATTCTTATCATCGGCGGCCAATCCTTTTCTCCTGAAGTCCGAATCGAGGTAGTACCATCCGTTTCTCAAAGGTCTGCACTTCCAATTACTTTATACTGACCAACTTGTCCTTACCTCGGGAGGAATAGATGCAGCTGAGCATCACCAGAGCGGATCAACTAAAGCCTCACCCAAAAGACGCTGACCTGCATTTTGGCGATGTATTCACAGATCACATGTTTTCGATGGACTACGATCGCGAAAAGGGTTGGCACGATCCGCGCATTGAACCGTACGCATCCATAGCAATGGATCCTGCGACTATGGTGCTGCATTACGGGCAGGCGATTTTCGAAGGTCTCAAAGCATTCCGCAATGTGAGCGGCGGTGTGCAGATGTTCCGGCCGCAGGACAACTTCAAGCGTCTCAATAGGTCGGCTCGTAGGCTCTGCATACCAGAAATCGACGAGGCGTTTTCACTCGACGCTTTGAAGCAGCTACTCACTATCGACCAGGATTGGGTGCCCAGTGCTCCTGGTACGGCCCTGTACATCAGGCCCACGATCATCGCAATGGACCCCTTCCTGGGCGTTCGGGCATCGAACACGTACCGTTACTACATCATTCTCGGACCTGTCGGTGCGTATTACGCCGAGGGCTTCAACCCCGTCAAGATAATGGTGGCCAAGGGTTACGTGCGCGCGGTGCGGGGTGGCCTGGGCGAAGCGAAAGCGGGTGCAAATTACGCCGCGAGCCTCTATGCCGGGACCATGGCATACGCCGAAGGTTACTCACAGGTTCTCTGGCTCGATGGCGTGCACCAGAAGTACATTGACGAAGTCGGATCAATGAACATCTTCTTCGTCATCGATGACGAACTGATCACGCCGAAGTTGAACGGTAGTATCCTACCGGGCATTACCCGTGATTCCGTGCTCCGTCTCGGCAAGAAATGGGGCATGAACGTGTCCGAACGCGAATTGAGTCTCGACGAAGTCTTCGAGGCGCACGCTTCGGGCAAGTTGCAGGAGGTGTTTGGAGCCGGCACAGCCGCGGTCATTTCGCCGGTCGGCGAGTTGAAATATGGTGACGACGTAATCACTATCGGCGACGGTAACGTAGGACCGATCTCCCAGAAGCTCTACGACGCCATCACAGACATCCAGTACGGCAAGACAGAAGACCCGGATGGCTGGATTGTGGAGGTCTAAAAAGAGTCATGACTGATCGTCGTTCGAATCCCGAACGCACGTGCATCGTCTGTCTGCAAGGTCAGTATGTTGTACGAATCGAAAGAGACACGACCGTGGAACCCGGTAAAGACGAAATGCGCATGCCTTGGCATATCGAAGCGTGTGACCGCTGCGGGCACGTCCAGATCTTCAGGCGGGATTGGGTCAGACCAGATTAGTCGCCTGATGTAATCAAGTATCGAGCGGTCAGTGTGATCCGGGTGATCCTCGCTGGCCGCTTTTTTTATGGTCTGTTTGATTTCTGGTGTCCATTCACGGGAGATAAGATGCAAGGTTTGGTGAGAAAGCGTGTGGTGGTCACCGGTGGCGCCAGCGGCATAGGCGAGGCAACGGTGCGCCGGTTCATTGACGAAGGCTCGAGTGTCCTGGTGATCGATTGCGATGCCGAAGGCTGTGAGAAACTCGCAGTAGAGATTCCTGGCTTGTCGGGGTGTGTGGTGGCAGACGTGTCGGATCCAAACGGAGTATCACGCGCATTTACCGGGGTGGATGAAATACTGCAGGGCATCGATATACTCGTGAACAATGCGGGCATAAGTATACGCCACCCGTTTCTCGACATCACGGCCGCAGAGTGGCAGAGCGTGCAGAACGTGAACCTGAATGGCGTGTTTTACGTGGCCCAGGAGGCGGCGCGGCGCATGATGGAGCGGGGTGGGGGAGTGATCTTGAATATGGGATCGACCAATGGCCTGATAGGGAGCCCGTTCTACTCTGACTACAATGCTTCGAAGGCCGGCGTAATAGAGCTGACGCGCACGATGGCTCTGGAACTGGCTCCGAAGGTGCGAGTGAACGCCATATGCCCCGGGTACATCCTTACACCCATGCAGGAGGCTGAGTACACAGCGGAGATGATGCAGGCCGTCAACGACAAGATTCCCCTTGGAAGGCACGGATTGCCGGAAGAGGTAGCGGCACTGTTTGCATTCCTGGCCTCGGACGATGCTGCGTACTTGACTGGTCAGACATTCGTCATCGATGGTGGGGAGGTGGCGGGTGGGTTGGCGAGCCGGTAG
>CAYTDU010000949.1:0-2451 GCA_964436395.1 uncultured Gemmatimonadaceae bacterium
CTGGCGAAAGCAGCTTAAAATACGTGCGGATACTTATGACCCAGGAGTACTAAGTTGACAATACCCTGCGGAGCAGGGGGAGCGAGTGGTCGACGTGCGGGAGGACTGCCGGCTGCCGACGCTCGAACGCGCGTTCGCGCGCCCGCCTTCATCGCTGCGCCTTGATCCCGGTCCAAACAGCTATGGCGCCACAAGGATACATGCTGCTGCCAATGCCAAGATACTCGGCGGGCACGATAAATCCCGTATACACCTCGATCGCCACAATGGAGGAGGGAACGGGCATCTCCTCGATCGCACCCCTCCACAGGACTCCGTTGAGATACAAATGGAGTCGACAGCCCCGGCGCCCGGTGAGGACGGTCCTACGTCCGCCCAACGGCCGTACGTGGATACCGGGAATGTCGCGCACCAAGTCGACGACCGAGAAGGCGGTGGGCCTCAAATCCTCCCCCTCCAGGAAGTAGCCGAACCCCGATCCGTCTCTGCCGTAGTGGGCTTGGCGATCGTAGTAGCCGCCGAGCTTAAGCAGAGGATCGCGCAGATCAGGCCCTTCGCGGCTCTCCACCGTGATCGGAGCGAGTTGCACTGCCGCCGCCGACAACCGAAACTCCACCACGAGGCGTTCGGACTCGCGCAAGACGAGCGGGTTCGATGTCGTCACCGAGTACCCGATCCGCTGCGCGCGGAGCCGATACAGGCCGGGTGCAGGCGCCGCGAGGTCGAACGCACCGTCCTCGGCCGTCACTGTTTGGGCCACCACTCGATCCTGGTGATCCAACAGGTGCACGGACGCCGCGTCAACGGGAGCATCCGTAGCCCGCTCGAGCAACTGCCCGCTCACCGACTGTGCCGCGCCGGGGGCCGCCGGGCACAGGCATAGAACGACCGTCGTGAGGAGTGCTCCGTGCAATCTGTGGCCAGACAGCAATTGCTGACTATCGGCTCTTCGCATGAGCTAACTGCCCCTTCGCAGCGCTTGATGAATCAGCCGAGCACTGTCTTTGAAACGGTGGCACTTTCACCCAGTGAAGCCTTGAGTACAGAATGCTGAATCCAACGAACATAGGCATTGGCAAATGGCTTCGAACCTCAGTGCAAAGGCTGTGAGCTAACCCCAGCCGGCCACTTCATACACCATCATTCGAGGATGTTCCCACGCACAAATTCACCAGTCCTAGATTGTTCGATGAAGCGGGTCGCGCGCAATCGAGCCATCCCCTCAGCAGCGAGCGCGTGGGCCTTGTCAACATAGTGGGTGCTAAATGGGGCCCAGGATGGCTGTTGTTTGTCACCCTGCCGTAACGGCTGTCAATTCTTTGCAGGAGCGGTCGCGTAGCAATCGGTAGTTGGCTGCACGCGTTGGATGCCGTCCCAGCCTGAAGAGGTTTTGCGCCACTCCATGAACCGACAGAAATCGCTGCACTTGTGCAGCCGACTTGTTGCGTAGCAGAGCTAGCATAGCCGCAGGCGAGCCAGCTCCACCTTCGTATCTAACGTTCTCGCTGTCGTGTGGGTCGATGCGAGACTATCGATTGTACCTTGAGAGCTTCTGGAAGAACCGTTTTGCCGCGCGGGCTTTGCGATATCGCTGAACCGGCACGTAGATCACGTCCGCGACCCCGCATCGCCAGGAGTTCCTCGACGTCGCGGAAGCTCAGACAGTAACAACGGTATAGCAAAAACCGCGGCGAATGATCTCGGTAGGGAACCGGTAACCGGGGTAGCCAATTGTATTCGTCTTCATCCGCGAAGTTTCATGAGCACGAGCTCAAGTTGACAATACCCATTATTCCTTGTTCGTGGCGGCTTGCATCTCCTTCAGCAGGAAGAGGATCTTCATAGTGGCCTCGGGCTGCTCCAGTCGATAGCAGCGTCTAGGACCATCCACGTCGCACCGCACCAGACCGGCATTGAGGAGCACTGCCAGGTGTTTAGAGACTCTCGACTGTTCGAGGCCGAGTTGTTCCACGATCTCGCCCACGTTGCAACGGCCCAACCCGATCTGACGCAGGATCTCGAGGCGAGTGGCATTCCCGAAACCGCGGCACAACCGCACGACGTTCTCATCGTCGTTCCTAGACGTCATTCTCGTTCCCCGCGGCTGTACGGTCGGTGAGGTACTCGGTTGCGGCTAGCGCGGCAATGGTACCGTCCGCCACGGCCGTGGTTATTTGCCGAACGCTCTTCACCCGCACGTCCCCTGCAGCGAAAACCCCGGGAATCCCCACGGCCATGTTATCGTCAGTTAAAATCTCACCGCGACGATTGAGAGGAACTATACCGTCGAATGCGGCAGAGTTGGGTACGTAGCCTATGAAGATGAAACAGCCATCAACTTGCACCACTGTTTCCTCTCCCGTCTTCTTGTGAGTGGTGATGACCCGTTGGAGGTTGGGTTCTCCCTCGAACCGCCGGATGTCCTGCGCCATCAGTAGCTGGATCTTGGGG
>CAYTDU010000950.1:0-2451 GCA_964436395.1 uncultured Gemmatimonadaceae bacterium
CACCGAATTCGACGGCGTGGCGCGCATCATCCGCCAGAGAGGGCTGAACTTCGACCCGGGCTCCGAGTACCTGTACTCCAACTCTGGTTATCTGCTACTGGCGAACATAGTGCGTCGCGTCACCGGCAAATCGCTGCGCCGGTTTCTCGAGGAGCGCGTATTCGAACCGCTGGGAATGACTCACACACTCATCTGGGATGACAATACGGAGGTGGTTCACGAGCGAGCGATCGGTTACAGCGGCGAAACCGGCGACTGGTCAATAGATCACGCGTGGAACTTCCAGATGGGAGGTGATGGGCAGGTGATTACGTCGGTCGAGGATCTCGCGAAATGGGACGCCAACTTCTACGAGCCAATAGTGGGTGGGCAGGCATTGCTCGACAGGATGTTTGTCCGGGGTGTGCTCAACAGCGGCGACACGATCGAATATGCGCTCGGCTTGAGTCTCGATCGGTATCGCGGTCTGCGTAGAGTGCAACATGGCGGATCTTGGGCCGGGTTTCGAGCTGTGCTCGCACGCTTCCCGGAGCAGTATACGAGCATAATCGTTGAGTGCAATCGTGGCGACGCAAACGTGGGGGCATACGCCAACGAAGTGGCCGACGCCGTTCTGGCCGGACTTTTCACGGAGGCGGTCGCCGCCGACGGGGAGGGGAATCTTTCGCAGCGTGAAAACCGCAACCCAGTCGTGCTCTCAGGTAACCAGCTGGCGAGGTGGGAGGGCGTCTACGTGAGCAGTGACGATCCCACCGCGGTGCTGTTTTTCGAATCGTGCGATACGACGCTATTCGTGAAGGTGCAGCAAGGAGCGTTTTCACTGCAGCCGTTCTCGGAAACCGAATTCGAAGTTCTGGGAGTGGGTGATCCGGTCGAGTTCACCGAGGGCAATGGAGTGGTTACCGCCGCCGCTTTCGGCAACGTGTATATTCGAGCGAACCCTCTCGAGATTCCAGCCGATCGGCTCAGAGCCTACACGGGCAGTTACTGGAGTCCGGAGGTCGCCGCGACTTATGAGGTGACACTCGAAGACGACCAGCTGATGCTGCGACGTTTCGGAGGCGAACCCGATCGTCTCGTTTCGCTGGCGCCGGACAACTTCATTGGCGCGGGGCTTGGCATGAAGTTCGTAAGAGCGGGGCGACGTGTCACGAGCTTCGTGGTCGACGCCGGCCGCGCGAGGGGCATGGTGTTCGAAAGGCAACGGCGGTGAGTGGTACTCAAAGGAACACATACGATGCTCCGTGACCCACATATGCATAGATTCTTCACCAAGGAAGGTTGACCGTTCAAAATGCACTCTGACGACACGCCAACCGTCTTCTCGCGGGAGGAAGCAAAAAAGATACGCGAGATGATGAGATTATCTGAGGAACCGCCAAGATGCCCGCGGTGCGACGAGGCTCTGGAGATTGGCCCCACCGTCATGCATCGAGTGCGTGGCAACCAGTACACCGTTCGGGCGCTGACATGTCCGGTGTGCCGTCGGTTGCTCTCGATCAAACAGATGCCTTGACCAGGAAGCTGGTCGTTAATCTGACGCCATGCTTCGCTTAACCAACCTGCCCGCCCTCGCGGCGGTGTCGATCGTTTGCCTCTCGTCTTGCGCTCAGGAACCGGCATCACCCGACTACCCGCACTACGTCATCGCGGTGGAACTCGATCCGGCCGGTCACAGTCTGGACGCGTCGGTGGATTTGCACTTTGTCTCACCGCATCCCGATTTACAGACTGCGTCGTTTCTGCTGCATCGTGAAATGGGCGTAACTGCCGTGCGCGGGGAAAGAGTCTCCGGTTCCGAGTTCGATCGGGCAGCCGACTTGGGAATTCCATGGATACCGGCAGGAGGCCGGTTGGTAGTCTCCTTCGATGAACCTCTCGATGAGAACGAGTCGACTTCTCTTCACTTCGAGTACGGCGGAGTGATCGACTCCTGGCACCCGTTTTCGGCCAACACGATTTCGGAGGAATGGACTGAGCTTGGACTCTACACCCCATGGTTTCCCTACAACTACGAGGACTATGGGCCGTTCACGTACGAAGTCGACGTAACGATAGATGGGGCATATGAAGTGCGCGGCCTGGGCGAGGCATACCGAACTCCGTCAGGTTGGCAGATCGAGTCGGAACGCGCATTAAACGACATCGTTCTGATGGCTTCGCAAGATCTGAAGACTATCCGAGTGGAAACCGATGCATATATGGTGGAGACACACTACACCAGCCTGACCGATTCCATCGCGGCGCGGCTGGCGGAGGATGTCGCTTCAGTACTGAGTGTCTATTCTGATTGGTATGGCGCCACGTCGGAACGCATACTTTCGTTGGTGGAGACGAAGCGTGATATGGGCGGTGGGTACGCGAGACCGGGGTTGATCGTATTGTCCAACATTGCCGAACGAGCTACGCCTGAGCATAGAGCGGATCTCGTCCGATATTTCGCGCACGAAG
>CAYTDU010000951.1:0-2446 GCA_964436395.1 uncultured Gemmatimonadaceae bacterium
GTACGTGCTCTGCACCGGGTCACGTGACTGCAGTGTCGACAACCCGCTCTGTTCCCGAGTGTGTTGTATGTATCCGATCAAACAGGCGCCCCTCCTCTTGGGCGCCCTGCCTCTGGCCGACATCACCATCTATTACATCGACATCCGCGCGTTCGGAAAAGGATATGAGGAGTTTTTCGAGCAAGCCAAGGGCATGGGAGTGGGTTTCGTAAACGGCAAAGTGGCCAGGATTGAGGAGACCGAGGAATCCAACCTCATCGTTTCCTACGAGGATATTGAGGGCGGAGGCGGGCATCAGGAGATGGAACACGACCTAGTGGTTCTTTCTGTGGGGCTGATGCCGAATACCGACGCCTTCCGCCTATTTGGGGATGGACAGCTCGATGCTGATCCGTACGCGTACGTCAAAGAAACCAACGAAGACCTCTTTCCGGCCCGCACCAGTATCGACGGCGTCTTTGCGGCCGGTTCGGCATCAGCGGCACGGGACATACCGGACACTATTGTGCATGCCGGCGCCGCTGTGGCCCAAGCTGCGGCTATCGTCGAGAAGGCGAGGGCGGACCGATGAGTGAGAGAAGAATCGGCGTTTTCGTTTGCCACTGCGGCGGGAATATCTCTGACTACGTTGACGTGGAGAATGTCTGCAAGGCGGTGGAGAACGATCCCGGTGTGGCGGTCGCGAGGACACAGATGTTCGCCTGCTCCGACGCGAGCCAACAGGAAATGATCGACAGTATCCACGAGGATAACCTCGACGGAATAGTGGTCGCCTCCTGTTCGCCAACATTGCATCTCTTCACGTTCCGGGCCATGGCGGTTCGCGGTGGGCTCAATCCCTACCAGTACGTGCAGTCGAATATCAGGGAGCAGTGTTCCTGGGCGCACCGGGGCAACGTACCGCTGGCCACGGAGAAGGCCATTCGTATCGTCCGCGCCAGCGTAGCCCGGGCCGTGCTGAGTCCGCCGCTGGCGACCCTGAGGATCGACACCAAGCCGAGCGTTCTTGTCGTGGGTGGTGGCGTGGCAGGGTTGAGTGCGGCACTTGCCCTAGCGGACTTGCGACTAAACGTCTTTGTGGTTGAAAAGGAAGCCGAGGTCGGTGGCTGGACCAGCAAATGGGGCAAGATGTTTCCAGCTGGGAGGCGTGGTTCTGAAGTAATCGCGAACCTCTACGACAGAGTGTCACAGAGCGAGAACATCACGTTGTTCACCGAAGCCGAACTCGCGAACAAAACCGGCACAGTTGGTGATTTTCAGGTGCAGGTACGGGTCAAGGACGGAAGTACCATTGAGATCGAGGTCGGGGCTATCATAGTCGCAACCGGTTTCGATAATTACCGGCCAACTGATGGTGAGTTCGGGCACGGTATGCAGGGCGTTATCACGTTGCCTGAACTCAAAGAGATGCTGGCTGACGAAGACGGTCCACTGGCCGTGAATGGTCGACCAGTACGCAACATCGCATACATCTACTGTGTCGGAAGCCGCCAGCCGGAAGATGGGGATATCGATCAACCCAATCTCTACTGCTCGCGATATTGCTGCTCTGCGGCGGTGCACTCAGCAGTCGAAGTGCATGAGCGGGCCCCCGAGATTCATCAGTATCACCTCTACCGTGACATGCGGACGTACGGCAAGTACGAGACCCTCTATGAGTCGGCCGCCAGAGAGGGGTCCGTCTTTCTCCGGTTCGCCGATGAGGAGCCTCCCGAGGTGACAATCGAGGATGGTCGCCCGCTCGTGAAGGTAAAGGGGCAACTCCCCGACGGCGAGGAACTGGAGATCCCGGTAGATCTCGTGGTCCTTGTAACCGGAATGGTTCCCAGGAAGAATGAAAAGCTGGTTGAGATACTGAAGCTCCCGGCGGGCACCGACGGGTTCTTTAACGAGGTCCATCCAAAGCTACGGCCGTGCGAAACGGTGATCAACGGAGTGTCCATTGCGGGTGCCGCTCAGGGGCCCAAGAATCTTGCCGAGAGTGTCGCATGCGCGTTGTCTACGGTCGCAAAGTCCGCGGCGCTGTTGATGAAGGGCTATGTCGATCTCGACCCGTTTCTGGCCACCATCGATTCCGACCGTTGCCTCTGGTGTGGGGAGTGTCAGGCGGCCTGCCCCTACGAAGCCATCGAGAAGGTCTCAGTTGAGGGTAAGGAGGTAGCGCGGGTTCTGCCCGCGCTCTGCAAGGGTGGTGGGGTGTGCGTCCCTGTCTGTCCAGAAGACGCGATTGACCTCACAGGTTACACCGACGCGCAGGTCAGGTCGATGATCGACTCGCTTGCCAAGCCAACGCAGGCACTGGTGGGAGTGAATGATGGCTAGAGTCAACTACGACTTCATTGATGAAGTCAGGCAATCGACAATATTCGACGTTTCAGCATGCATGCAATGCGGCCAATGTACAGCCATCTGTCCCATGGGGTTGGAACTCTTGCCGCGGCAGTTG
>CAYTDU010000952.1:0-2446 GCA_964436395.1 uncultured Gemmatimonadaceae bacterium
GGCCGCGGGGAGGGATAATTTCGGTAGCAGGTACCGAAATTCGTATGTTCCACTTTCCGATCGCGTTCCAGGCATGCCGAGGCGGGGTGTCTTGTAAGTAGTTTTTTTGCAAAGTGTTGCGTTGAACGCGTCCCGATGAAGAGGCCGGGGGGCGTGCGAAAGTGGAAACCTGTGGAACATGTTACTGAGCAGGCCATGGCAAGGGGCTGTCATGTGGCGACGGACCCACTCAGGGAGCCACTTGTCAGGAACAAGGATGACGTCTTCGAGAAGGGACAGCGGTCAAGGGTCGGTGTGTGTTCGGAGAATGGACGGAGACCAAACTCGCAAGACGTAGTCGGCCGCAGGCCGACCGGAGCAGGTGAGCAGTAGATCAGGGGAACAGGTGAAAAAGGCGGACCCGGCCTGGTCGGCGAGCGGTCCTCTGGCGGGGCTACTGCAGACGTGCGGGGATGACACGTGTTGGTCCGCTGCGGTTACGGGGGACGCACGGCGGGGCGCAAACAACAACGCCGCCCCGAAGGGCGGCGCTGCTGCTTACAGATTCGGTTGGGGGCTAGCCCTTGACGACGTTCGCGGCCCGGGGGCCCTTTTCGCCCTGGACGATATCAAACGTAACCGTCTCACCTTCGGCGAGGGACTTGTAGCCCTCGGCCTGGATGTCGTTGTGGTGGACGAACACGTCGCCGCCCCCATCGGTTTCAATGAAACCGAATCCCTTGGAATCGTTAAACCATTTCACCTTGCCAGTTGCCATGTGTATGGCTCCTTCAGAAAGTCAGCACGTTGGATTCGCGAGCGTTGGTCATCCAAGCTGATTCAGGCCCAAGGTGAAGATCACACACTCACGCGGGGGGACAGCGTGGAACAAGCCGCAAATGAAAGCGGATGCAAACCGTATTCGCCGGCGTGGGAAGGAACCTTTCCTTTCTCTACCGCCGACCCGTATTACGAATATTATCGACCACGTCGTCGGCCGGGTCAAGAGCAATCTTCGAGCAGATGGAGAGTAATCCGTCACTCTTGGCCGGGCTCTCATGGCTTGTGCCGGAGTCCACCTCGGCTTGGACTACCGGATTCGCTCAGGACGGAGGGCTTGTCCCTCAGGAATCGGGGCCCTCTGCCCACCAGCATCTCGTTCTTGTCTCTGACGAAGCCCACCTGCTGAAGGAGCGCCCAAGCGCTGTTGTGCCACCCCATCTGGTAACCTCTCTGGTGAGCCTCCTTCTCCATCCTCACGCGCAGGTTCTCATTGAAGACCACGAGGTCGAGGGCCCGGGCGATCTGCTCGACCGAGTCTTCTCCGGGGTCAACAAGGATGCCTCTGGCATATCTGCCGATAACTACGCCTCTCGGACAGGGCTTGTTGGAGAGAATCAACTCCAGGGCATACCGGAATTTCGTTGCTACGGCGATCCTTCCGGACCCCAGCGTCTCGGCCAGGATGCCGCTGGAGATCTGAGACAAAGCGAGATACGGAAGCACGACGACGTTGGCCGCGCCGTAAACCTCGAGGAAACTCACTTCATCCAGGAAGGTATCGAGAAAGACAACGTCGTGCTCCTTGACATCCACGCCTGACAACTCCTCGACCTTGCACCACCGCAGTTCGTGCCGTCCAAGTGCATCGGCCAGCGTGTCCTGATAATCGCGGTACAGCCTCCCCCCCTCTGCGCGCAGAAAACCCGGATGGGCCTCGCCGGCGATGAGGTACACGATCTTCCGCCTCTGTTCCTGCGTGCACGATTCGGCCAGGAACCGGCCGTAAGCCCGAATGCCATACTCGAGTCCCTTGCCCGGGGAGATCATCCCCAACGTGGCAACAAGGAAGCTGTCTTCGAGGCCGTACTTCGTCTTCACCGCCAAGCGGTCGTATTCGGATGGGTGATGCACCCTGATGCCATGATCGATGTGAGTGAGTTTCGAACGGTCGATCCCGTACACGGGGGATTCCAGGATTTCGATCGCGCTTTCGGTCGTGACGATCAGGCCCTCGCTACAGGCAGCCAGTTGCTGCAAGACCCGTCGTTGGTGCGAATCAGGCTGATCGAGCACGGTGTGAAGGTAGACGAAGGTGCTCAGTCCTTCCCGAGTGAACGCTCCGGTCATGTCCACGAAGTTCGTGCCTTCGCAATCGCGTCCGGTGTTGTCGGGGTCCAAGCCGTATTCGTGCTGGAGTACGACAACAGTAGGATCTGCGCGGGCTTTGGCTCTCGCAATTGCCTCCTCGGTGGCCCGACGCCAGGATTCGGGGCGGTACTGGTCAATCACAAGGTCCACAGGAGTGCCGTAGGGACCGCTCTCGTTGTCGATCGCCGCCACGTCCACTCTGGAGACTTCTTCGGTGAAGTGCTCGAGCGCATGGGTCAGGTCGCGCGTGAATGTGGCCACCCCGCATCGTCTCGGTGGATACGTGCCCACAATCCGGATGTTAAGCTTGCGGTCT
>CAYTDU010000953.1:0-2441 GCA_964436395.1 uncultured Gemmatimonadaceae bacterium
GTCGCCGAACTTGTATGAAGTGATCTGCGCTTCTGGGGCATATCGCGTAGCGATGGATGCGATCGCAGTACCGTGCCCACCCCAGTCGAATACTGTCGCATCCGACGACCATGGGGCACCAGTGCGTCCTACAAGACTAAAGTGCCGGCCCATGGTCGTGTTTCTGAATATTGAATGAAGTGTGTCAATCCCGGTGTCCAGGATGGCGATCTTCGTTCCCGCACCCGTAGTGAGTTGGTGTGCGCCCCGAAACCTCGCGGCGTCGAGGGCTGATTGGAGGTCGAACTCGGGGCTTATGTCGTTGGCATAGGGCTCTCTCTCGGGAACCTCCAGCTTCGCATCGTAACCGATTGACCGTATGACGAGGTCTACAGCATCGAGGTCGGCATATGTCTGGATGTTTGCTCTAAGAGTATCTGTCGCATCGTCGGTTTGAAAAAAACACTCTACGTACTGGTCTGCAGCAAGGTGCGCCAGGGCCAGATACTCGTCACGAAGCTGAGACCTGGCACTGCGACCGCCTCTCTCAATGAGTTGGCTGTGGAGCGGCTCATCTTTTTGATAGTACACGTTGAGCAAGATGTCGGGGAGCTTTTCATAACGTACTCGCGACTCAGTGATCTTTCTGATCTCAACATCTGTGAGTCGATCCCGTTCGGAGTGAACCGCAATCCGCTCTGCCACGGATGAAAAAAAGAGATCCCGCGCCTCGATGTGTAAGCCCTGCAGCCATGTCTCGTCTATCGGCGTTTGGCTACACGCTACACAACACAGAGGTGCTACCACCGTTAGGAGCACTGCTTTGTCGATAAGACCTCGATTGTGCACTGTCAGCTCTCCTTGAGGGCGAGTCATGGAGTTCAATCGATCAACTGTGGGAGGATCTTCGAGGCGCTCGCGTCCAGCACAAAATCGGCCATGTTGTCCAGAGGGGTCTCTCCAATGTTCACGATGATCAATTGTGCACCCCGTTGCTTAGCCAACACAGGTAGCTGCGCCGCCGGTTGGACAACCAGCGAACTGCCAACCACGATGAACACTTCGCATTCCAGGGCTGCATGCGAAGCCTCTTCGAGTGCATCCTCCGGAAGAGATTCACCGAAGAACACAACGTCAGGTCTTATCATGCCGCCGCACGTGCATCTAGGCGGGAGTTCCTGACTCAGGAGTTGATATGCCTCCCTCATGGTCAACGTGTGATGGCAATCCAAGCAATAGAACCGGCGTGTGTTTCCGTGTAACTCGATTACCTGTTTCTGACCAGCTTCCTGATGGAGGCCGTCAATGTTCTGTGTGATCACCGACCTGCATTTCCCCTGGCCTTCCATCTTTGCCAACGCAACGTGGCCTTCGTTGGGTTTAGCCATCTTCAGTATCGGGTACCGCACGTCGCGGAAGAAACGCCAATAGTACGATGGGTCGCGCATGAAGTAGGAGATGTTGGCGTATTTGTCTGGGTCGTATTCGTTCCATAATCCACCGGCCCCACGATAAGTGGGGATGCCACTCTCCGCTGAGAGACCAGCGCCTGAGAAGGCGACAGTGTTGCTTGAATCCCAGAGGATGGTCTTGAGTGTATCGATGGACTTGTCAGACACGAGCACCTCTTGCGTTTGCCATTGGAGGCGGGGCCCGGTTGTTCTCTAACGTTGCCCCTACATCCGTAGGCGTCGCCGTTCACACGCGGTGGCTGACCAAATGCGTAACTTCCATGATGCCACTCAAGGCACGATCAACGCAAATCGCGATACGTCACCGTATTCTAGCGGAGGGCTCTTCTAACATGCGTCGCATTCTGCTGCTCCCGATGTTCCTTTGCTTGTTTTCCGGAATCTATGCGTTCTCGAGCTTTGCCGAAGCACAACAACGAGAACGTCCCAACATTGTGTTGATGTTTCCAGACAACCTCGGCTGGGGTGAGGTGGGTGTCTATGGAGGGGTCCGCGGCGTACCGACTCCGAGCATAGACCGCATAGCCGAGGAGGGAATTCGGCTGAACAACTTCAACGTGGAAAACTCGTGTACCATCTCGCGCATTGCCTTGCTGACGGGGCGCTACGCAGTCCGGACGGGCGGCGACCATATCGACGGCATGACGCTCTGGGAAGTCACGCTCGCCGAGGCGCTCCAGTCGTTGGGATACGCCACCGCTCTTTTCGGCAAGTGGCATCTGGGTGGTGAAAACTGGGTAGGACGTCGCGGACCAACTAATCAGGGGTTCGACGAGTGGTACGGGATTCCCGGCACGAGTCACACCGCACAGTTCACCACATTCGAGAACTTCGATACGACCACGATGCGGGTACCTTACATCTGGCAAAATCGGGTCGGGGAACAGCCTCAAATGGTGAAGCCGTACGACATGGACACGCGAAGAACGATCGACCGCGAAGCAGCGCAACGGGGCATCGAGTTCATGGA
This sequence comes from uncultured Gemmatimonadaceae bacterium, assembly GCA_964436395.1. Classification (GTDB taxonomy): domain Bacteria; phylum Gemmatimonadota; class Gemmatimonadetes; order Gemmatimonadales; family GWC2-71-9; genus JBDGYW01. The sequence goes on from CAYTDU010000953.1 coordinate 2,422, forward strand.
GCGAAATGTCGCAGACGACC
>CAYTDU010000954.1:0-2436 GCA_964436395.1 uncultured Gemmatimonadaceae bacterium
CTTGGGTGGGTTCTTGCCGATAACGATGCTCGGGCTCTGGTCGCTTTCCAGGGCGCACCTGCACCTAGCGGACCTGACGGATGCCAAGGACGAAGGAGATGGATAGAGTCCGAATTCATGCCCACGCCAAAGCCAATTTGGTATTGCGCATCTTGGACCGTGAACCCTCCGGATACCACAATATCGAGACACTCTTCGCTCTGCTGGACCTCCACGACATTCTCACCGTACAGAGACGAGACTCCGGAATATCCGTCGACGTGGTGGGTGCAGACACCGGCCCGGAGCACCAAAACTTGGCCTACAGAGCGGCGCAGAAAATCCTCGATGCTAGCGATCGCCAATTCGGAGTCTACATCCACATCGAGAAGGCGATTCCGGTTCAGGCCGGCCTGGGCGGTGGTTCGAGCGACGGCGCCGCAGCGTTGCACGCTGTCAACATGCTCCTTGGCAACTTCTTTGCGCACGCCCAGGTCCTCACATTTGCAGCAGAGCTGGGCAGCGACGTTCCCTTCCTTGCCTCCAGGACCGCATTTGCATTTGGGCGCGGGAGAGGTGAGCGACTAACGACGGTTTCCGGCCCGGATCGCGCCCCGGCTTTGGTTGTGAAACCTCCCTTTGGAGTGAGCACGCGGGAGGCATACGAGCTGCTCGCGCAGTCTCGTCGCGGCAGCGACGCGACGCACACGTCGATGCTTCCGGACGCAGGAATAGCAGATTGGCCCGGCATTGCGAACCTATCGGCGAACGATTTCGAGGACGTGTTGTTCGTGAGAGAGCCCGAGCTGTACAATCACTACACGAAGTTGCAGCAAACGGGGCCGATGATCACCCGACTTTGTGGATCGGGATCGGCGATGATAGCCATCTACGCCTCCGACTCGGATCGCGATGACGCGTTGAAAGACTTCTCGGACTCGGATTGCGTGATACCGACGGCGGTACGCGCGATGCCCCCGCCCAAACCTGAGATCGACTGACCCATGTGACAACGGGGTCGGAAGTCGCTACTTTTTTCCGTGCTGTTATTGCGCAATCGATGGCCCCTCGTCCAATGGCAGGACCCCGGATTTTGGTTCCGGTAATAGAGGTTCGAATCCTCTGGGGCCAATCCCTTCCAACGCAGTAGGTTACGCATCGCGGCCATGTGCCCGTTTCAGGGGGTGGGTGAAAATCTGGGTGATTTTCATTTATGCCAACTTCAACCTGCTCTTGTGGAGCACGACCTTCTCGGTGGTTTCGGGGTCCGCTTGTTGATACAGCTTGAGCAACGTGGTTACATCCTTCCAGCCGCCGGCGCGCGCAACATCCTTGAGCTCGAGGCTTTTCCGGGCAGACGCCCAACCGCGTCGGAACGGGTGCCATGCACCGCCCTCCAGCGGAGTCAGGCCAGCCTTCTTCTCCGCCTCCGAAAGCCACCGTATTGTGGTGCGGTGGTCAACAGGTAGCGAGGGATCCCTTGGTTTCGGGAACATGAGAACATCACCGACGCCAGGATACTTGCTGCGATGTTCCTCGAGCGCAGCCCTCACTTCGGGGGTGACTGGTACGACATCGTCCAAGCCGATCTTGTCGGTTTCGGCCCTCCAATGAAGTGAGCCGTATTTCCCTGCTTCTGGAAGCCAGTCGGACCACCTGAGGTTCAGGATCGCAGTTATTCGGTGCCCTGTGTCGTGCGCCAGCACCAACAACGTAGTGAGATAGGTCTCCAACTTCTGCTTGCGCTTCGGACCGTACATGGTCACTCGATCCGCCACTGCCAACAGCGCATCGTATCGGTCATCGTCGCATACAGGGCGACTTGGTGACTTGTTGCTCGGGCACTCGAGACCAGCAGTTGGATCTGCTTTCAACAGCCTGTGTGCCACCGCGACCCTGCACATGTGGCGCAGTGTTTTCAGTGACTTCGATACAGCACGTGGGCCCACGGGACGGTGGTCCTTCGCAACCTTGAGTCCGCGCGAGTCAATCCGTCCGCTTGCCCGTTCTCGCTTGAACTGGTTCCATTCGGACGGACCAAACCGATGCATCACAAACGACGCGCCGAGCCAGTTTGACCAGCATTCAATTTCGCGCTCCGAATCCTCACGACGCCGCTTTCCCTGTTCCGGCACCGCTTCGCGTTTGTACAGATCAACGACATTCTGAAGCGTCACGGTCTCGAACGTTTCACCTCCAATGAGCTGCGCGGAGAACTCCAGACCTTCCTGCTCAGCACGCTTCTCGCGCTCCTTGATAATCTTGCCTTCAGGATCACGGACTCTGAACTTGAGCGAGCGTTTACGCTTACCCCAAAACATGTAGACGGGCCCACCGAAACACCGCTCCGCCAACAGAACGGCAGCACCGTGTGGGCCCACACGTTTTCGCCATAGCTTCCGCTTCATTCAGCGCCTCCTTTCGTTGTCCACTTCGTCAACTCCCTGTCAAGCTCCT
>CAYTDU010000955.1:0-2423 GCA_964436395.1 uncultured Gemmatimonadaceae bacterium
GAAGGTGTCAGACGAAGCTAGACTCAACGCCGTTCAAAGACAGTGTCGAGCGACACAATTCAGTTTCCTGCAGTACAGACAAGTATGCTGCACTCCGTGAGATGGCATTGTCAACCGCGATCTATGGGGGCACGGTAGACTCAGCCCAAGATGCTATTTCCTGCTTGGTTCAATGAGTCCTTCGTAGGACGTCATCTTTTCGGTCAACCTGCGCGACAGGTAGGGGCTTGTGTGCTGGAGCGCGTTGTGGATCTCTCGCGCCTGGTCGAGATATGATCGCTTCTTTGCGTCAGTCCAGTCGTCGGGCGGCGGCTGAAGGTTGGTAATCCTATCGGCGAGCTTGACCATCCCTACCTCACTGGGCTGCTGACTGATCCTGCGCAAGCTGTCTTCCATCCTCTCCTCTCTGGGAAGCGACGGATCTTTTGTCAACGCTCGCACTCCGTCTGCGACAGATTCTCCGAACCACTCCTTCAACGATTCGTATGTGGTGTCCGTGTCTTCCAAAGTGTCGTGGAGCAACGCGCACTGGACCGCGAGGTCGCCGTCTGTGGTCGGTTCCTCAGCAAGCGCCCCGAGCACTTCCATGCACACCATGCTGATGTGCACGATGTACGGCCACTCGGTACCCGGGAACTTCTGGTTGTTGTGAGCATCAGCTGCAAACCGGTAGGCCAAGATGTACTTGTCTTGAGACCAGTTTCTACGCATATGCAACAGCTCCATGGTTTCGGCACTCGATCCAAACTGCCAAGAGCATCGCCAAGACAACCGACGGGACGGCTGCCAGTACGCCCGCGAACATACCGAGGGCTACCTCTACGGCTCCGTCGGGAGAAAGCTCCACCCCCCAAGCGTCGCCGGTTGTTGTCACAGGGATGTAGCGGTCGGCGAGGGCGGTTCTGAGGCGGTCGTAAGAATGCGTCATGTTCGGCAAAAATGTGAATTTGGCGCGGATTGCGCCAGTGGTGCGGGATAGGCAGAGAAAGTCTGTTGTGTCTTGATGTGACGAAGACATACCTTGCGTCATGGACGAGCAACTCGAGTTCGTGAAGCAGATTGCCGGCCGACTCACCAGCGCCGGGAAGGAGTGGTGTCTCTGTTGCGTGAGGTTCGAAAGTGAAAGAGGCAGGCAATGCTTCCGACGCTCTCATTCGTTGCATGCTGGCGGATAAATCTCCAGCAGAGCGAATGCAAATGTGCTCCCGCATGTTATCGACTGTGAAACCGCTGGTGCTTGCAGGAACATCCGAGAAGAAAGAGCTAACTCCGGTCGGTGCACGGCGTGAGTTGTTCGTACGATTGTACGGCAGGGAGTTCACTCAAGCGCAATGCGAGGCGATTCTCAAGGCCATCGGAAGCAGTTAGCTGTTCTTCACGTGGAAATCTCCAACCCCATATTGTCGAGTAGGGCCCTGAAGCGTGGGTCAGATCGGTACGGGTCGATTTCACGAATCGAGGTGATATACGCAATACTCGGATCGCGTTCCTGAAGGTCTCGCTCGAGCCAGTCGAACATCTTGTCAACTTCTCCCAAACCAGCATATCGACCGGCCACCCACATAGGTGTGACGTAGCCGTCGACAGCCACAGGTTTCGTATTTGAAACAGCTCGTTTTGGATTTGAATGCATCGGCTTAGTATTGCCGGTCGGTGCCGGTTTGGCAGGAGTACGCCTTGGCCCAAATCGCCTGTACCAAGTAGCTTCTTGAGTGTAAAACACCGACCGTCAAAGGAGAAACCGGATGTCCAGCATGAGCCGCCTACATCCTGCAATCCAGATTTCCCGCGTTTCCGTTTCAACAATAGCAACAGCTTGCTGCTTCGGCATCACGGCCTGTTCCGAACCGGCTGAGCAGCAGGTCCACTCCGATTCCGTACGTCATCTCTCCGACGTCGAACGCGAAATACACCAGATCGTCCGGGCCAACAACGCGGACGCAGTCTCTCTCCTCGAGCGCACTGTGAACATCAATAGCGGTACGCTCAATTCGGCAGGTGTCAGGGAAGTCGGTGCCGTGTTCCGCGAGGCTCTGGACGAAATCGGAATGACGACTGACTGGATTGAGATGCCCCCTGAGATCGAACGCGGCGGCCATCTGTTTGCCACCCACGAAGGGACCCGCGGCAAGAAACTGCTGATGATCGGGCACCTGGACACGGTGTTCGAAAAGGACAGCCCGTTCCAGTCAGCAGAGATCCGCGGCGACACGCTCTTCGGCCCCGGCGCATCTGACATGAAGGGGGGCGACGTCGTGATTGTCTACGCCCTCAAGGCACTGCAACAGGCAGGGTTGTTGGACGATATGACAGTGACTGTCGCCCTGATAGGGGACGAGGAACGGCCTGGTGGTGAGATCTCGATTGTCCGCGGCGCCCTGATCGCAGCGGCCGAACGTAGCGACGTAGCGTTGGGATTCGAA
>CAYTDU010000956.1:0-2418 GCA_964436395.1 uncultured Gemmatimonadaceae bacterium
GCATCCGCGGATCGTCCCACCCGCGCACGTGACCCTCCTTCACCAGCCCGAGCAGCCTCCGCTTGCTCATCACCGTGTAGGTGAGGTTGAGCCGGGCGAACTCGATCTGCTGCGGGTGGTAGATGCCCAACTGATCGAGGTACCAATCGTACAGTGGCCGGTGGTTCTCGAACTCCAGCGTGCAGATCGAATGGGTGATCCGCTCGATCGAGTCTTCCTGGCCGTGGGCCCAGTCGTAGGTCGGGTAGATGCACCATTTGTCGCCCACGTGCGGGTGCGGGGCGTGCACGATCCGGTACATCACCGGGTCGCGCATGGTCAGGTTGGGGTGGGCCATGTCGATCTTCGCCCGGAGCGTGCGCGAGCCGTTCGGAAACTCGCCCGCCCGCATGCGCTCGAACAGATCGAGGTTCTCCTCGACCGACCGGCCTCGATACGGGCTGTCCTTGCCCGGCTCGGTCAGCGTGCCCCGGTGCTCTCGCATCTCGTCGCCCGTCAGGTCGCAGACGTACGCCTTGCCGGCCTCGATCAACTGGACGGCCCACTCGTAGAACTGCTCGAAGTAGTCGGAGCCGTAGTACTCGCGGTCCTCCCAGTCGAACCCGAGCCAGCGCACGTCCTCCTTGATCGAGTCGATGTACTCCTGCTCCTCCTTGACCGGGTTCGTGTCGTCGAACCGCAGGTTGCACTTCCCGCCGAACTCCCGGGCAACGCCGAAATTCAGGCAGATCGACTTCGCGTGCCCAATGTGCAAATACCCATTCGGCTCCGGCGGAAACCGCGTATGCACCCGCCCCTCCCACTTGCCGGTCCGGCAGTCTTCAGTGACGATCTCGCGGATGAAGTCGAGGGGACGGGTGGGTTCGTCCGTGGTCATGGGGGTAGCTCCGTGTTCGTATTTCTTCCTCGCGGTCGCAATGTCGTTTAGCCGCAAGCCGAAGGCGTGCGCGGCCCGTACGGTGCCAAGTCGGAATCCTCGCACGCCTTCGGCTTGCGGCTAAACGAGAACGTGCCAAACCGTGCCGAGTGCACTATAATGATCCCAACGGCAGCAGCGTTGTCAATGCGCCCTCCGAGATTGCTGGAAGCCTGGGCCGAACTGCACCAAGAGGAGTTGCTGGCAGACTGGGAGCGTCTCCAAGCGGGCGAGCCGCCTCAAAGCAACGTCCCCCTTCAATAGGGAGGTCTGCCATGCTGCATCCGATCCATCGCGTCGTGTCGTTTGCGATCCTGCGGCCGTACACACTGCGCGTGACGTTCGACGATGCGACCGCTCAACACATTGATTTCTCACCCATCCTCACGGGCACGCTGTACGGGCCCTTGCGCGACGTCTCGCTGTTCAACCAGGTCCGGATCGATCCCGAGGTCCACACGCTCGTATGGCCCAACGGGGCCGACTTCGACCCCGCCACCCTCCACGATTGGCCCGAGCACCTCGAACGCCTCAAAGCCCTCGCGCGCCGCTGGGCGGAGACGGCGGTCGTCGACGCATCACAAGCCCCCGGCCAAGCGTGACAAGCGGCGCGAGGCTGGGCGTCGCCGTGGCATTGCTCACGCATGCCAGCCACCGGCCGTCAATCCTCCGCCTCTTCGGCTGGTGTGGGCGTCAAATCGAGCGCTTTGACGCGGTCTCGAAACGCTTTGCGGAATGCAACGACTGTGCCTACCGTCCAGTCGAGGTATTCCGACCATTCTTCCCGTTTGCCCAGATCTGCAGGCCGGTCCGCCAAGACAATCTTGTCTTGCTTCTCAGGGTAGGGATTCCACAACAGTTCCATGCCCATTTCACGCTCAATCGCTTCCTTCTGAGGTTCAAGCTGAGCCAACGCGAGGTCGGCCACTCGGTGGCGGAGGTACAAGCGCACGCCAATACGGTTCTCAGATGTGTTGGCGATACACGACAAATGGATTTGGGAGCGACCAAGCGCGATCGAATACCAATACTGCGGGCGCGGCGTCTGGAGTGATGGGAGAACACTGGCTTCGCTGAGTCGATCACGGAGCGCAGACCAAAACTCGAGCTGCAGTCTCCGTGTCTCCGTCACCTGCTGAGTCGATCCGCCGGTCCGGCCTTGCTTAAAGAGGTAGGAAGGGCGGCTTACCACATTGAATCGTGGAGCGGGCAAGGATTCTCCGATTCTCCAAAGCTCGATGCAAACGCCGAAGAAATCCAGGTCGTCGCCCGTGTGGTCGTTCAACCAATCAAGAGTCTTGCGGTGTTCGTCGGTGAACTCTCGTGCAATCCACACCACGACGGATGCGCTCAGCATGGCGCCGTACGTCAGGGCTTTGCCCAGATGGTCATGGTCCGTCTTCTCGAGCTGGTTTTCGATCACCACGTTCCTGTCGTTCGCCGTGTCCTTGGCCAACAGGTCTGCCGAGTACGGTCCCACCTGAATCTCCGTTCCAACGAGC
>CAYTDU010000957.1:0-2413 GCA_964436395.1 uncultured Gemmatimonadaceae bacterium
TACTTTCTGAGTGCTCTCGTAGCGTGGGATCCAATCGGAAGAATTCGTTCCTTCCTGCCTTTGCCCCGCACCTTCACCTGATCGGACACGATGTCCACTTGCCGCATGTCGAGGTTTGCGAGTTCAGAGAGGCGCATGCCGGTTGCATAAAACAGCTCGAGGATCGCCAAATCCCTTGCTTCCTTGAATCCACCGCCCGACGCCAGCGACTCCGCGAGCTCGAACATCATATCGATCTGCACACGATCGAGCACGGGTGGGAGCTTACGTTCCAACTTTGGCATCCGAACCGCACCGGCCGGGTTTTCCTGGACGCCGTGTCTGACGCTCAAGAATCGGTAGAATCCCCGCAGCGCAGAAATTGCCCGGGCAACAGACCTCTTAGCGAGCCCTTGACGGCGCAGCTCTCCCATGTAGCTCCGGACGGCGAGTCGGTCCAGGCTCGTCCACGTCCACTCCGACGCCCCGCCGTGATACTGGTCGCAGAACTCCACGAATGAGTTGAGATCGCGTCCGTATGCCTTGACGGTATGGAGAGAATCTTGTCTCTCCTTTTCGAGGAACTCGAGGAACTCGGCGATCTCGGGCCGGCCTATCTCCGTCACGACCGTGTTCCCACCAATTCTGACGCAAACTCAGTCATCCTCTCGAGGGCACGCGCCGCGAGTTTTTCGCGTCTCTCACGCTTCTTTCGCACCCTGGTTTCGAGCGGCGGTAACAGACCGAAGTTTGCGTTCATTGGCTGAAAATCTCCGGGGTCAGCATTGGTCACATAGTGCACCAGCGCTCCCAACATCGACTCCCGGGGGGGGATTTTCGGTGCTTCGCCGGTCAAGAGACGCGCCATGTTGTGGCCAGCCAGGATACCTGTCCCCAATGATTCCGTGTATCCCTCCACTCCGGTCAACTGTCCCGCAAACAGCAGCTTCGCGTCGTCGCGCGCCGAAAGATGGGGAGACAGAGCTACTGGCGAATTCAGGTAACTGTTCCGATGCATGGAACCGTAACGCAAGAACTCAGCGTCCGCGAGACCGGGAACGGAGCGAAGCACGCGGCGCTGTTCCGCCTGTCGCATTTTCGTCTGGAATCCCACGAGATTCCACATCTGGCCGGCCCTGTCTTCCCGACGGAGTTGAACTACCGCATAGGGTTCCTCACCCGATGTTGGATTAACGAGACCGACGGGTTTCATTGGCCCGAATCTCAGCGTCTCGGGTCCGCGCCTGGCCAATTCCTCAACCGGCAGGCACCCTTCGAAGTAAGGCGTTCTCTCGAACTCGTGAGCGGGATATTGCTCGGCCGAGATTAGCTCTTCAATCAGAGTGTAGTATTCCGCCTCGGTTAGCGGCGAATTCAAGTAGTCGTCGCCCGACCCCTTGCCGTAGCGAGAGAGTGCATAGAGCACCGACATGTCGAGTGACTCGGCGCTCACGATTGGTGCGATCGAATCGAAGAATGCAAGAGCGTCCACGCCGAGTCTTTGCCGGATTGCCTCCGCCAAACCGTCCGATGTCAGCGGGCCTGTAGCTACGATCGCCGGAGAAGGGAGTTCGGTAATCTCTTCCCTCCTGACATCGATATTCGGATGCGTGGTTACCCTACTGGTTACTTCCTCGGAAAACAGCTTTCTGTCTACAGCCAGTGCTGCTCCGGCGGGCACTCTTGCGGCGTCTGCCACATCGAGGAGAAGACTGCCAAGCAAACGCAGCTCCGCTTTGAGCAGGCCATGCGGGTTTGAGGTCTCGATCGACTTGAAGGAATTGCTACAGACTACTTCAGCCAGGAGATCGGTGTCGTGCGCGGGGGAGGACACAATCGGCCGCATTTCGAACAGCGTGACCGAGACCCCCGACTCGGCGAGAGCCCAGGCGGCCTCGCACCCGGCAAGGCCACCTCCTACAACTCTAACGGTCACTTTTCCGTCTTCTCAGCCTCCTCCGCCGAAAACTGGTGCTCACACTTCAGACAACGTAGGTACTCTCCGCGTGCCTTCGTCGACCGCTTCTCTGCACCGACATTTCCGCACGAAGGACATTTCTCAGGCACCGGCGGATGCCAGGTGGTGAAATCGCAATCCGGATAACGTGCACAGCCGAAAAAGGTTCTGCCGCGGCGAGTACGACGGGCAGCGAGATCACCAATGCCGCATTTCGGACATTTCACTCCAAGCGGTACAGGCCGCGTGTGCTTGCACTTCGGGTACTTGGTGCAAGCCAGGAACTCTCCGTAGCGACCGGACTTCACCACCATCGGCCCGCCGCATACGTTGCACTTCTCATCGGTGGGCCGGTCTGGAGTCTTCTTTTTCCCGAGCGGTTTGGTGTAGCGACATTTGGGATAGTTAGTACAGGCTATGAACGGCCCAAACCGCCCGCTCTTCACCTCGAGCTTGCCCCCGCACTCGGGGCACGGC
>CAYTDU010000958.1:0-2413 GCA_964436395.1 uncultured Gemmatimonadaceae bacterium
GGAGACACAGAGCGAGTTCGCGGAAAGAGTCGACCGCGCGCTCCTCGAGGAGATCGACCCGCTCCCCGAATCGCCGGAGCAGGGCATGGCGTCGACAGATCAGGGTGATCTGTCGTGGCACGTGCCATCTGGAGGTCTGACTGTCGCGGCGTACGCGTTTGGTGCGGCCGGCCATTCTTGGCAGGTGGTGGCCGCTACCGGAATGAGCATCGGTCACAAGGCTATGACAGTTGCGGCGAAGACCCTCGCGGCAACCGGTTATGACCTTTTGACGCAGCCGGCGCTTGTCGAACGGGTCAGGGAGTCGTTCCGAGAAATACGTGACCCGTTGGAGTTTCGGAGTCTGCTTCCCCCTGACGCGCGTGCGCCTCAGAGTATTCGGGAGTAGCAGCCAACACAAAGGAGGTACCCCGTGGCGACTGTAGTGAATATTGAAGACTGCTTCGACAGATTCTCAGACACCTACTCGCCGAAGATAGTAGCCGAGTTGAACGGGCAGGATGTGAAGGTAGTTCGTTTGGAAGGTGAGAAGGTGCCGTGGCACATACATGACAACGAGGACGAACTGTTCTGGGTGCTCGAAGGCGCTTTGGACGTCATGGAAAGAGACGAAACGGTGACGCTAAACGCCGGCGAGTTGTGCGTCGTTCGCAGGGGTGTTGAGCATCGAGTTGTTCCCCACGGTCATGTCAAACTCATACTGTTTGAACCGGCAGATATCGCTCACACGGGTGACGTGCGCGCGGAGATCACCCTAGACCGCTATGAGCATCTGGATCTGACGGACTAATCCACACCTCGAGGCAGCCAGAGAAACCCGGAGTGAAGTCAATTGGGAACCAGCTTATGTTCACTGTACCGTTCACGAACCACTAGCCCGCTTCTTGGAGGTAAGCAGATGAGACGAGTATCGAACTTCACCCCGTTGATGTGCGCAGCTTTGGCGGCTCTGGCGTTGAGCGCGGGGTGGTCGGTTATACACGCTCAGTCTGGTACCTCAGGTGAGCGCGCGATCACGGAAGAGACCTACTACAACCGCTCCATGGACCTGCCAAGGGAGTTACTTCGCGGCACCATCGACCTCCATGTCCACGCCGGGCCACATCTCACATCGAGCCCTCGCAGCGTTGACCCCATGGAGGCTGCGCTTCAGGCGAAGGCGGCCGGTATGCGTGCTATCGTCTACATGGATGTCATGGAAAACAGCGGCGGTATAGCCTGGTTGCTGAACCGCCATGTGGACGGCATAGAGCTGTTTGGCGGCATAATCTTGAACACCGTGTACGGGGGCATGAACCCGCGCGCGGTGCGCACCGCCCTTTATTACGGCGATGGCGCGAAGTTCGTCAGCTTCGGAGCACACTCCACCTATCACCTCGCCAGCCAGGAAGGCAGGATAGTGGACGGCGAGCCCGTGCTGCTCCAAGACCTCTATCCCAAGTTCGCCGAACAGGAGTTGGCCCGTGCCATCCGCATTCCATTGGACGACCCTGTTCCTGACGACCTGGATGAGATCCTCCGGCTCATCGGCGAGCACACGGATGTTTACGTGAATACGGGTCACGTGTCGGCCGAGGAGGCGCTGCGTTTGATCGAACTGGCTCCTCGTTATGGCATCGAGTTGAACCGAGTTCTCGTGGCGCATGTCGCCCGCAACGACATGACGATGGAACAACAGAAACAGGTTGCCGAGGCAGGTGCGTGGCTGGAGGGGACCTACGCGGACTGCGGGGTTTACCCGGGCGGGATTGGTCGCACGCACTACTATCCGGAACAGGAATACATCAACCAGCTGAGTATTTCGGGGCCGGGCGCTCCTCGGAATGTGGGAGACCTTGGGCGGCAGATCCGTGAGATTGGCGTGGAGCACTTCATTCTGGGCACGGACTACGGCATCCGTGGAGTGGCTACGCCCGTGGAAGGGATGAGGCAGCTCATCGCGAACCTGCTGGACATGGAATTTTCTATCGAAGAGATCCGGATGCTGACGGGAGGAAACGCGGCGAAGCTATTGGGGCTGGATAGCCAGTGAATCATGTGTAAACGCACCCGCCCGGTTCAAAGTCGGACGGGTGCCATTCCTCTTCTCGGGTCGGGCTGTGACTGACCGATCCGTATCAGCTCGATGACTATCCTTTGGGCCTAACGAGCTCAACGAACTCGGGGTCGTCACCGAGTAGCGGGACGAGCATCGGTTGCCGGTGCCACCAGAGGTTGAAGTAATCCCCGCTTTCGAATCCTGCCTCGAGGAGTTCAACCGCTTGGGTGTTATCACCTAGGGCCGCATAGATATACGCCTGAGACCCCATCGTTCTCTCTCGTCCTTCGAGCCATTGCAGTTGGCTCATGGCCTTTGCACGGTCGCCTTGTTGAGCGGCAATGTAGCCCGCAATAGTGTGGAACCAAGCGTTGT
>CAYTDU010000959.1:0-2412 GCA_964436395.1 uncultured Gemmatimonadaceae bacterium
TAAAACGCTCTCGATACTTGCGGTCGGTGGCTCCGGCGTGGTCGGTTTCCGAGGGCCGGCAGAAGCGTCAACGTGGACTCGCTTTTACGACGAGTGGTCCCGACAGCACGGTTGGACAGTGGTGGACGGTTGGCGACGCTCGGGCGCGGGCCGGTATGCTCGATTCACCTCGAGTGCCAACGAACCACTCGGGACGCTCGATGTGCATTTCGCGCCGAACGGTAAGGGCGGAATGAGCGGGTTGCTGCTCTTCACGCCTCCGGCAGCAAGGGCCGAGCAGCGGTAAGAACTCAAACTGTAAACAGTAGTGTGCGGGAAGCGTGATATACAGGTGGAAATAAGGGATTGGGGATTAGGGATTGGAATTACGCTTTCCACGTCGGCTCTAATCCCTAATCTCCAATCCCTAATCCCTGCTATTATGGTGTTTTTCAAGCAAGACATTCCCGCTCGTTTGCAGTTTGAGTAAGAAGTAAGAAGAACGTGTTGAAAGCGGCTAACAACGGTTCCATAAAAGGCAGGAAGGCATACAAAGGGTTTTCGTGACCTTTGAAAGGCAGGAAAGCATATGAAAGGTTTTCAAGGCCTTTTCTTGGCGATTGCCCTGGGTGTGGCCGGGGCGCTTTTCAATTTTGCCTATTTGAGCAACAAGGCAAAAGACGTTGAGAAGGTTAACTTCATCGGCGTCAAGGCCGAAGTGGTTGTTGGTCGTGGGGAGCGGCTCTCCGAGCAGCATCTGGAGCCGGTCGGCATTCCCAAGCGGTCGGTGGGCAATCTGGCCGACTTTGCCATCCCCTACGCCGATTTGCAGACAGTGTTGGGAGTGCCCGTCTGGCGGACGCTCAACCCCGGCTCGCTGCTTTTGCGGGAGGACCTGAAGACGCCGCCGCAGGAGTTGAATTTCGGCCAGACGCCAGGCGTCGATGAGCGGGCGACCTGGATACCGGTCGACACGCGGACGTTCGTTCCGTCGCTGGTGGTTCCGGGCGATCAGGTATCGTTTCTGGTCTCGAAGACGCAGACCGCCTTGCCCACTCCCGCCGCCGACGCACACCCCGAGGGCCAGCCGGGGGAGAGCCGCCCCGCGGCGGCCAACCCAACCGGCGCCACCGAAATCATCGGACCGTTCAAGGTCCTCTCACTGGGAAACCGGCTGGGTACGGCCGACGTAATGAAAGCGGCCAAGATCCCGCAGGTGCAGGAAAACGTGATGACGATCAGCGTCAAGATCGAGGAAGGCCAGTTGGAGCCCAAGGCGCAGAAACTCGAAAACCTGCTGCGAGCCACCAACTTCCGACAGGTCGGAATCCTGCTGCATCCGCGCAAGAAGGACAGATAGCTCCTTGTCCACAGGGTACTTCAAGTAGCCCATGAAAGTCTGGTTCAACAAGATCAGTGAAAGCCGTCGCTCGATGGTCGAGTTGCACGACTCGGAGGTGTCCATCGGTCGCGACCCGTCCAACGGCGTGGTGTTGCAGAGCCCGCTGGTTTCGCGGTGTCACGCCGTGGTGCGGCTGGTCGACGGCAAGCTCCACCTGGAAAATGTGGGGCTGAACAGTTGCGTGGTGGGTGAGGAGGAGGTACTGGGAGGGCAGAGCGCGATATTCGAACCCGGTACCAAGGTTCGCATTTGGCCCTACACGCTGACCTTCGAGGCCGAAAAGGCAGCCGTCGTCACGCGGACCGAGCTCGACGCCCACCTCCGGTCCACGATGTCCGACCTGGAGCTGCGAATCCATCGCAAGCTGCTCGAACGGCTCGACCTCTACGAGGTGGAAAGCAACCCGACCGGCAACGCCGAAAGCATCCTCATGCTGGAAAACAACATCGAGGACGTCTGTCGTGAGCTGGACGTGTTTGGGCCGGACAACGAGGCGCTCTTGGAGGAGATCAGCGGGCTGACGCTTCGCGATCACCTGGTCAACCAGTTGATTATGGACTCGGGCGCCGAGGAATACTTCGACCTGGCCGCACTCACGTCGAACGAGTTCGACTTGCCGGCCACGCTGGTTCCGGAGCGCGAGGCCGAGTTGCACGGCTTGTTACAGTTTATTCGCGAGCGGCTGAACCTGGGGGAGTGTCGCGACGCCAGCGACCAGATCAGCCGCGTGGAGAGCCGATTCCACGAGATCTTCCACCTGGTCCGCCCGCACCTGCACCGGGAGCTTCGCAAATACTTGATTCTGCGAATGCTCAAGAAGGACCTCAAGGATACGATTTTCGGATTCGGTCCCCTGCAGGATTTGCTGCGAGCGCCCACGGTGACGGAAATCATGGTTGTGGGCAGCGACCAGATTTACGTGGAGCGCGACGGCGTGATCGAGCGGAGCGGCCGGCGGTTCATCTCCGACAAGGTGACCGAGTCGATCATCGAGCGGATCGTTGCCCAGGTGGGCCGGCGGATCGACAAGA
>CAYTDU010000960.1:0-2408 GCA_964436395.1 uncultured Gemmatimonadaceae bacterium
CTGGCCGAGGCAATCCAAACTCACGGTGCACGGGTACATCCTAATGGCGGGCGACGTGTCTCTCAGGCGAGGTTTGCGGTCTTAGGTGCGGCCCGGCGACCTGCTGTCCTGGTAGAAACTGGGTACGGCACAAACCGTCGTGATGCCGCGTTTCTCTCTTCCGCTACCGGTCAACAGAGACTCGCGGAGGCGATTGCGGAAGGGATCGTTGAGTACCTGAGGCACTACGAAAACATGGTCCTGGGCGAGGGAGTCGGCGGGTGAAGTCCGGGCGCACAATCGCTCTGGCTGTTCTGGGCGCGGCAACTCTCAGTGGCTGCGCCTATTTCAATGGTTTGTACAATGCCAATCAGCTAGTCAAAGATGCGGTTAGAGCTGAACGGGAAGGACGTATTGGCGAGGCACGGTCCCTCTGGTCGAGAGCAGCGGTCAAGGCAGAATCGGTGGCTGTCCGATATGCCGACAGTAGGTACTTTGATGATGCACTATTGCTGCAGGGAAGGGCGTTAAGGGCTGCCGGCCGGTGCCGCGCCGCCGTGGCACCGCTTCACTCGGCCATAGAAAACAGTCGAGATCGGGCACTTCTGCAACAAGCTCACTTCCTCCTCGGTCGCTGCCAGTACGCAGATGGTCAGCTCGACTCGGCGATTGTGGCCTTCTCCAGCGCACTTCCCTCGGACGACACTCTTCTGGCTTCGGCAGCATACCTTTGGAGAGGGCGAGCATATGCCAACCAGGGTGAGTTCGAGAGCGCAATTGCCGATTTCCGCTCGTCCGCGCTAGTCGACGCCGCGTTCGACCTCGCGGTGGCATACGCCAGACTCAATCGGAGGGCTGATGCCGAGACCGTGCTTCGCTGGCGAGTTGATGGTGAATACGTTGAGAGGCTTTGGCTGGCGACTCTTGATTCGGTCGGCAACAACCTACCCGACCTATCGTCTGCCATTACCGATCGACTACTAGAGCGTCAGGACCTTACCCCATCGGAGCGTGGATTTCTTCTGCTGCGAGATGGCGACCGGTGGGCCGAACTGGCGGGTGATACTAGGTCCATCAGGAGGTTTCGGCAGGCTGCGGAAGAGGCGCCTCGCAACTCCGCCGGATACGAAGCTCGGTTCAGGCTGATTGTGGCCGAGCTGAGATCGACGGCTGACTTGAACAGGTTGCCCGGGTGGTCCGATTCTCTTGCCGGACTCGTAGATAATATCGATCCACCCGCACGCGCGTCGAGCGAGATTGCGGACGTCGTTGCAATGGCGGTGCGGAGCCTCGAAGTCTCTAGTGCCGATGCAGAGCAGGAAGACGAATGGCGGCTGCAACACCCCGATCTCGAGATGTTTCTCGCGGCCGAAGCTTTGCGCGACGTCGCCAAAGCACAGGCAATGTCTGCGGCCATGTTCCAGGAAGTCCAGGCCAGATTCCCGAACTCCCTGCTTGCACCCAAGGCGCTGCTGGCTGCTGCTGCACTGACGCCTGCGGATTCGGAAAGCCTGGTTGCGACAGCTCGGCAGAGGTATCCCAATTCGCCATACACGCTGGTGCTTCGAGGGGTAGCGCATGAGGCCTACGCGGCGCTCGAAGATTCTCTGCTGACCTTGATTCTTGCAAGACGCGGTGCAACTTGAGGTGACTCGAATCGACCGAAGCCTGTCGCACCCGGCTGCCGGCGGTCTGATTTGAGGTTTGCGGTGTATGAGTATGTCGGACGTGTTCTGTGGTGAACTCGTGGCGGGAGTGAATCTGCATGCGCCAGAGTGCGAGAGATGTTGGATTTGTTGCGGCGCTGTCTGCTGCGTTGATCTTTGGGTTTGTTGAACCGAGCCTTTGCCAGGATGGGTCGCTTGCCGAAGCCGTTCAGGTCGCGCAGGAGGCTTGGTTGCGACACGACGTAAAGGTGTTGGTGTCGAAAAGCGACACGGTGCGTCTTCATATCCCAGACCTACCCCCATCCGCTTCATTGCGTCCCGGTCAGGCGTCACGACTGCTGGATCGATATCTCTCACCGACTGAGGAAATCTCCTTCGAGTTGGAGAACGTGCGAGAGTTGGCGGAAGACCACGCCTACGCAGAGGTAATACGCGTGTTTGTGGTGAGAGGTACAGTCGAGGAGTGTGAGGAAACGGTGTTCTTGGGGTTCAGGCGGATCCGAGGTACCTGGAGGCTGCGGGAGGTCCGAGTGACACCGTAAATCCTGCCTTGCGCGGCATTTACGCCCCACCTATATTTCGAGGCTCTTACATTCTGACGGAGTAGTCCCTTGAAGGTTCGCTCAAGCGTGAAGCCGATATGCGAGCACTGCAAAATTGTGCGTCGTAAAGGTGTGACGAGAATCATCTGCAAGCGGAATCCCAAGCACAAGCAGAGGCAGGGATAACGTATGGCTCGCATTGCTGGTGTCGATTTACCGA
>CAYTDU010000961.1:0-2408 GCA_964436395.1 uncultured Gemmatimonadaceae bacterium
ACCTGGTGCACAACAAAGAGGAACTCTTCAAGAATGCACGCCTCATGATTCAGGGCGCACGAGTATTGGAGGTTCCGATTTTGCTCACCGAGCAATACCCACAGGGTTTAGGCCCGACCATTCCAGAGATTGCTGAGCTGTTGGAGGGCGTCGAGCCAATAACCAAGACTGCGTTCAGCTGCTGCGGCGAGAAAAGCTTCAGCGAGGCATTCATTGAACTAGAACGCAGCCAGGCATTGCTGATCGGCATTGAGACTCACGTCTGTGTATGGCAAACGGTGCACGACCTACTCGATTCCGAGTATGAGGTGCAAGTGGCGGCTGACGCGGTATCGTCGCGGAGCCCCATCAACAAAGAGATCGGGCTGCAGAAAATGCTGAATGCCGGTGCAAAGATCACCTGCGTGGAGACCGCTCTATTCGAGCTGATGCGTGTCGCCGAAGGCCCGAAATTCAAAGCGGTTTCAAAGCTCGTAAAGTGATCAAGGAGGCACGAGTGTCACTGGTTATTCTCGCAGTAGCTGCGGCGTTGGTACCGAGCGCAGTCTCTGCCACATCCGCTGCGTTCACTTCCCAGCAGGTACCTCAAGACCAACAAGCGATGTTCGAGGCGATCGAGTCGAACCGTTCGCGCCATCTGGAATTCTTGAGGAGCCTGATTGCCGCATCCGCCAACGGGGAGGATGAAGTTCAGGCGCGGGTCGCCGAGAGGTTTTCCGAACTGGGTGCGGAAGTGCAGACGCTCAGATTGATGCCCACGCAGTTGAACCTCAACCAGGAGTTTGCCGCCGAAGAAGCCATCGACATGGTTGAGCGAATCAGCGTGGTGGGCAAACTAACGGGAAGCGGTGGCGGCCGCAGCGTGTTGTTCTTTGGGCACCCGGACGGCGAACCGCAGACGGAGGCATCTCTCTCCGGTTGGACGCGAGACCCGTTTGCCGCGGATGTGGAGAATGGTCGCATCTACGGATGGGGTGTTGCCGACGATCTAGCTGGTGTCGCAATCATGGCCGAGGCCCTGGACGCTGTGCTATCGAGCATCGGCAGGCCTGCGGGTGACGTGTACCTGGGGAGTACGCCTGCCAAACGTAACGCGAGAGGGATCCTCGCACTCTTGAACGAGGGTTACCACGCGGATGCTGCCGTATACTTGCACCCCGCCGAATCGGAAGCGGGCCTAACTGACATCAAGTCCATTACGTCCGGAATGTTGCAGTTTCGGATCACCGTGCTCGGTAGGCCGCCCGACACGAGAGAGCCTGGTCAGACGGCGTTCGCACACGTGTCGATCAGTGCGGTTGACAAGGCTTCGGTGGTGCTCGAGGCGTTGAGAAAACTCGATCGCGGCCGTGCAACCCGAGTCTTCCACGAGACTCTGAATGATGCGGTGGGCCGATCTACCAACCTCCTCGTGAGCAACGTGCGCTGCGGTGAGGGCAGCAGCCTCACACAGGTGCCCACAGAATGTGTGATTGGAGTGTCGATTACTTTCCCGCCGAACGAGCAGCTCGACGCGGTGCAGGAAGAGATTATCGCTGCCATAGCGCGAGCGGCCCAAGGCGACCCCTGGCTTGCCGAGAACCAACCAACGATCGAGTGGCTCTTCGGCACGCAGGGAGTGGAAGTACCGCCGGAGCACCCGCTGTATCAGACAGTCCACGAGGCTGTCCGACTCGTTACGGGAGTGGCGCCGGTAGTAAATCCACTCCACTCTGCCAGTGACATAAGGAACCCAATGCTCTTCCGGGGTATACCATCGGTCGGGCTAGGACCGTTGGCCGGCGATTTCACACAGGCGGGGCGGTTCGACGAGTGGGTGGACGCGGACGACTACATTCGCTCCATCCAGGTGTGCGCGAAGATCATTGCCGACTGGGCCTTCTGAGAGAGGAGTAGGAACTGGGGTAAAAGAGGGGGTCATCGCTGGCGACGGCACCAAGCAAGAGCATCAAGCCGGAGAAGCTGCGAGTCAGGGCAAGGCGGCGAGCGAGTTGAGTATGACGGTGGGTAGTGGTATTGGGTAGGATAACATGACACATCGTTATATTTACCTCGTGACTCCCAATACACGTTGCCACAGAGGGCGAATACATGGCTAGGATGAATGTTGCGGCATTTCTGGAGTGTGTTGGAGATGATGAGGAGCTGCAACAGGCCATTGTAGAGCTCGCTGCGGATCGCGGATTCAATTTCACCGCTGAAGAACTAGCCGAATCCGAGCCGGGGGTCACCGCAGCGCCGAAGGATTGGAGGAACATTGCGCAGTTCCCCGACGTAGCTGCCCTCGCATCTACTCTCGAAAGCGACGGCAGACGGAGACTCACAATCCCTAAATGGGTCAACACTACTACCGTTCTTGCAGCAACCAACGCCGTGCTATGTGGCGTCCTCGCCTGGTATCTGTTGAG
>CAYTDU010000962.1:0-2408 GCA_964436395.1 uncultured Gemmatimonadaceae bacterium
ATACAACCATTGATGATGTGGAAGATACGCGGGAATACTCTCTCTCGTCGATCACAGGTCTGGTGGCGGTGACAGAAGTATGGTGGCCATGGGACGCTTCGGATCCAACCTATCCACCTCCACGGGTGCACTGGTTCATGTTGGACGATGATACGCTGTACCTGGATGTGGACGATGATCCGGATGGCACGGAAGATCTGCGGATCTTCTACACCAAGGACCACACAATCGAGGGGCTGGATGGGGCTTCGTCGACCACGTTGGACGACTATGCCTGTGAGCTACTGGCGATCGGTGCGGCTGGTCGTGTGGTCCTGGGGCAAGGTCGAGAAGCGATAGATACAATCAACGTCTCGGTGGAAGTGGCTGGTGACTGGGAAGCGTGGGGCCGAGGCCGGCTGGAGGAGTTCCGGCGAGGACTGGAGGGATTACGTGGCAGAGAGATTGGGCGTTCGGGTGACGCAAGGGTTAGTTGGGGGTGAGATCCGGCGCGGGATTGTCCGGGCCTATGATGCGGTCAATCTGGAGGCGGATATCGAGCTGGTTGGGGCACTGACTGCACTGCTCGAGGACGTTCCCACGGCGAAAGAGATTGATTCTGGTGATATGACGGATGGGGCGAAGGTGCTGGTGGTCCTGTTCGATGGGTATAATCCGAGTGATGCGGTGGTGGTGAGTGTGTACGGGTAGAGGGGGGACAACCGTCCCCCCTCTTTGCGTAATCATGTGAGATTGAGCGCGGCTTTGATGGCGTTGTGGAAGCGCTCGTCTCTGTCTAGTTCGTCAAAATCAATGTCGTCGTCGGCTGGTTCTCTCATGCGGAATGATCTGCAGATTGGCGGATTGCCCTCGAGCAGCGCCGAGGATGCGTGACACATCGCCCCATGGCAATGTGTGCAGTCGTATGCGTTGCAGTAGATGTTGACCAGCGGTGGTACGCCTGTGGAATCCAGGTCGTGTGTAGTCAGTTGCTTGGTTTTCTCAGATTCAATGGTGGTGTCGTCTGGCGCGCAAGCCAGCGGTATTTGCTGGTATTGCCCTAACTGAAGGAGTTTACCCATGAGATCCCTCTCTTCTGCTTTAACTAGCGCGATTCGGTCGCGCGGTGGTCGGCCATGTGTACGGGTGAAGGTGCGTGATAAAGAGTGGCGGTGGTCCTCGGTCCTGGAGACGGAGGGGAGCGCGTGTCAGACGGCCTCCACTCTGAATGCTGCCGGCGAGCTGGTGCGGGCTCGGATCAACGGTGCGAATGTGCAGGTACAGACCGTTAGCAGTCTGGGAACTGCTGCCTCGTGGCAGTCGACCTGGAGCACTGTGGCCAGTGATGCCATGACCGGCTCTGATGTGGGCCTGGCTCACGAAACCAACGGCGTCGATGGTGGCGTGGATCGGGTGCGCGTGTTCTACGTGAAAGAGTCCTCCGGGACGTATTACCTGCGGTGTGCTGAAAGCTCGGATAGTGGCGCCACGTGGGGAGCTGCGGCGGATGTGTTCAGCGGTGCGGATGTGATCGGCTCGGTGGCTGGCGGTGGGAACCGGGTGTTCTACGTGAAAGCTGGGGATGTCTGCTGCAAGGCAAAGTCCTGGGGTGCGGGTGCATGGGCGAGTGAAGTCGCGTGGACTGAATCGGCCATGAGTGAGGATAACGGCATCGCCGTGGTGTTGCTGACCGTCAATGTCCTGTGGTATGTGGTGGTCTGCGGGCAGTTCGCTGACGGTCGGCGGCTGGTCACTCTCACCTATACGACTGACGGCGGAGTGGGCTTCAGTGCCAAGACTGACGTTGTGCCTCCAGGCCTGCCTGCGGCTGACTTTCGCCCTCGATGGCCCAGCGTGGTCACGGATGGTACAAGATATTGGGTGGCCTACATGGATACCTTCGAGGGGACTCCAGCATACAACATGGTGGCGGTGATGCGATCGACGGATTGGGATCACTGGAGTCATGTGGCTCTTCCTGGTCTGACATGGGATACACTCTCCCGGGCTAACCTGATCTATAGCGGCGGGGTGCTGTACTGCGCGATGGACATTGATGTCACAAGCTCGGAGGCGTACTCGGCAGATGATACAGGGCGAAACCTGACCGACTCCAACGTCCTGTTTTACGAAAGCTCGATGGGTGCTGGCTATGGGTTCCTGATCGTCGACATTCACAACCCAAGCAACCGGTATGACGACTATGGTGGATCCGGGGAGACCGGCGAGGCCATCAAGCTGCTCTCGGAGGTGGTGATAGATCGCGGATACGTGACAGCCTCGGGGAGCGAATACGTCTCCTCGTCGCCTTTCTACGTGCTGCGTGTGAGTCACCGTGTGGGCGTGGATCGTCCATCGCTGCGGCTGTTCTGCATGGATGGGTGGGGCGTGATGGGACGGTGGGAAGTCGACCAAAGCTATCGGTGGTC
>CAYTDU010000963.1:0-2401 GCA_964436395.1 uncultured Gemmatimonadaceae bacterium
CGTCTACGATCGTCGCGTTTCCCGGAACCCTGACGTTGGCACCGACCTCCGCGATCTTCCCGTCGCGGACCAACACCGTTGCCCTCTCTAGAGTCTCTCCCGCCATCGTCAGCACCGTCCCGCCCTGGATCGCCGTGATTTGCTGAGACCAGGCAGATTCTGTGGTTAGGCAGAGGAAGGAGAGGACGGCAACAGCAGAGTATTCGATAGTCTTCATCGTGTTCCTAATCATCCTAGTTCTCCTCCTCTAGACCGCTGCGTTCGTTTGCACGATCAAATGCTCGCACGCCATCGACGAATACTATGTCGACACGGGTGCTCGGCTCATACCAGGTTCCGTCGAGCACAACGAGGTCCGCATCCTTGCCGACCTCGATGCTGCCGACACGGTCATCGATGCGACTGCTAATGGCGGGGTTCATCGTTACGGTGCGAAGCGCATAGTCCTCCGGCAAACCGTACCTGATAGCCAAGCCCGCATTTAGGCGAAGCAGTTTCTGATGCACTACTGGATGATCGGTGTGAAGGCTCATCCTCACACCCGCCTCGTACAGTTGGGTGTTGCCGAATAGCAGATCGTCCGTCACACCGATTCTAGTCGCAAGCGGAAGTACGATTACGGCAACATCACGTCGAGCGATCTCGTCCGCAACCTTGTATGCCTCGGAGCTGTGTATGAATGTGAGGTCGAAGCCGAATTCGTCCTTGAGCCTCAAGAACGCAATCATGTCGTTCGCGTAATGGATGTGGCAGCGAACCTTTTCCTCACCACGTAAAACGGGCACCATGGCCTCGAGCCGCAGATCCCTGCTCGGCGGCGGGCCCTCCTTGTCAC
Organism: uncultured Gemmatimonadaceae bacterium; assembly: GCA_964436395.1. GTDB lineage: Bacteria > Gemmatimonadota > Gemmatimonadetes > Gemmatimonadales > GWC2-71-9 > JBDGYW01. Next base: position 836 of record CAYTDU010000963.1, read on the forward strand.
CGGCCTCGTATTCGTCCCATTTCTCCATGTACTCTCTCGCTTTGAGGAAGGTGCTCCTGATGGTTGGGATATGGGACATGTTACGCGCATTGATGGCCATCTTGAGCTCTCGGCTCTCCTTCAGAATGCGTTGTTCGAGGTTTTCGCCGAAGGTTTTGATCGTTATCGACTGGCCTCCCATACGCTCACCGCTGCCGGGGCCGGTCACGATGGTGGTCACACCTCCCTTCACTGCCTCATACCAATCTCTTACCTCCATATGGAGAGCATCGAGCGCCCGGTGCTCAGGGCCAATGGGTTCGGTGAACTCGTTCACGTCTCCAAAGTCGTAGGTGCCCAAGTGGGAGTGCTCATCGATCAATCCGGGGATCACGGTCTTCCCTTCGACGTCGACTACTTGAACACCACTCGGTATTCTGATTGCCGACCCAACCGCGGCGATTTTCCCGTTTTCAACTATCACTGTTCCGTTTTCTATTGGCGGTCCTGCGGCCGTGTGTACCCTGGCGCCCCGGAGGGCAAACGAATTGCCGGAGTCTTGCGCGCACAGTGGAGCGGACTGCATAACAAAGACGAGAAGCAAACCCAGCATTGATCCGTAGGAAGTGTTCATACGCCGGCGTCCTCGAGAAGTGGGTAAATGGCGTAGCGTGAGATCAATAGAGAAAGTATCCGAGTGTACTACATGCGGACAGACATGTTGATGATTGAAACACTGCTGTCAGACTTCGTGCTTCGATAGAATGAGCGGAGCGGTGACGTTACTCTGGCTGCCCGCGAGTCTGTGCGGGCCAGCCAACTAGAATCGATATGCAAGCCCGAGCATCACGGTGGGCTCAAACTTGGGCTGTGCGATGGCGGCATCCGCGTCACTGTAGGTGTAGTCCTCGCGTGGATTGATGTCTTCACCGTCGGGGCTGTAGGAGGTGTCATGCCCTGTGAGCGTTCCTGACAGGAAATAGTCGATACCGCCGTTGACCACGAAGTCGACGCGAGAACTCACGGCGAAGTAGCTTTCCAAACCGGCACCGATGCCCCACTGCTTGCTGGTCACGTCGAAATCCTCGTTGCCACCCACGAACCTGAAATTGCCCGTGAATCTCGCATGGCGCACGCCGCCGTAAGCATAGGTTCTCGCACTTGATAACAGGTCCACAGGAGCAAGGAAGTCCAACTTGACATTCCAACTACGTCCTTTCTTCTCCGGATCGCCGTTGGTGTTGTTGTTGATGAAAATGCGCCTTGCATCCCACGCACTGCCGGGTTGAGCCGATGTCCTGGATAAACCCAACCTCATGGCAAACGGGAAACCCTGCGCGAAATCGCTCAGGATGCCGAATGCTTCGACGCCAGCGCCGTCGTGATAACCCGCTCGCAATCCCACCGTCACACGGGGACTGGTGGAGCTGGTCTGACCATAACTCTGGGCAGACAGATTTACTCCCGCCGCTAGCAACATGCCCGCGACGGCCAGGATCGTTCGTGATTTCATGATATTGCCTCTAACATCCAGTCTGTCCAATTATATCCTCAAAATCACCGGGTGCGGCAGTTACATAGATCACA
>CAYTDU010000964.1:0-2401 GCA_964436395.1 uncultured Gemmatimonadaceae bacterium
AGGTGCCGAACACGTCGCGGCACATGTACACTTCGGTGTAGTTCACCTGCTTGTGCCCACCCATCGCGTCGACCAGCGCGTACACCGAGACTTTTCCACCGAACAGATTGAGCGTGGAAGACAAAGAGGCGTTCCATTTCGGAGTGGGCTGACCCAGGAACTCACGCTCGTCAGCGACTTCAACAACTCCATTGTTGATTGTGATCGGCCGCATGAAGTAGGCGCCGAACGGATATCCTTCCTGGTGCACTTGCAGACCGCGACCACCAACCTCGATCGGCTCGTCCAAGACCGTGACTTCACTCTTGGTGGTCGAGAACGTCCCACGGAACGACCAATCCAGGAAGGCGGTGGTGAGCAAGGTGCCATTCAAGGCAGTTTCGATTCCGCTGTTCTTCACCTGTCCAACGTTGTCCCACCGGCCTGCCGTGAAGCCTAGAGAAGGTGCAACCGGCCTCAGGATCAGTGCGTCATTGGTTGTCTGCGTGTAGTAGGTGAACTCGAGCCCGAACCGGCTGTCGAACAGACTGGCATCGAAACCGATTTCGGTCTCTACAGCAGTCTCAGGTTTCAGATCGGGGTTACCCAAACGTGATGGCGCGAACCCCGTGCCGGTGGACCCGTCTGGCAACGAGACCTGCGTGGCTGAAAGCAGTGTAACCGCATCAAACGGACCAGGCTGCTTACCGGATTTACCCCAAGCGCCCCGGAACCGTAGCTGGTCGAACATTTCCGGGAACCACATCGCGTCGCTGATCACGTACGAAGAACTGAGTCTCGGATAGACGATTCTTCCGAGGTTCTGACCGAACGCACTGTTGTCATCCCACCGCACAGCGGGTGTAAGGAAGAAGCGGTCCATAAACGAGAACTGCTGCTGTACGTAGAAACCAAGCGTCCTGGATGCCACATAATCCTCATCGGCACTCTGCTCGGCCGCGTTTCCAACTGTCATGGCGCCCGGCGGGAACCACTGACCTCTGGCTCTCGTCAGTTCCCGCACGCTTCCGAAATACTGCATTCCGACCGTGGTGATGGAGTTGATGGTTTCAGTCAGGTCTAGATTGAGTGCACTCGAGCCCTCGACTGTTATTTGACTGCCGGTGACATGGTCGGCGGTACGATCGGGCTCGGAATCCAGAATCTTGAGCGGAATGTTCGGGATCATATTCCAACCATGCTCGGAATATGAGTCATAGCCTACCGTGAACCGGGTGTCCCAGAACTCCACCGGGAAGAACGTTACCGTGGCGCTACCGATGTACCGCGATACATCCTGTCCGTTGTCCATCGTCTTGAGACGATCGTAATTGTTCGAGCCGACAAAGGTCCTGTCGTAGTCGCAGTAGGTCGCAGTGGCAGCTTCGAGGCTCTGTCCGCTGTAGCGGGCTTGTTCAATAGCCAGCGGGCAAGTCACAGTGCCGTTGTAGCGGAGTGGCGTATACTCTGGAGTCCCCAACTGGACGGCGCCAACGTAGCCCCAGCTCTCTCCGTCGTTGTAGTTATAGAGCGTGTGGTTGTTGATGAAGCCGTTCGAGAGCGAAACGCGCATGTAGTCTTTAGGAGTGAAATCGATATTCGCCCGTAAGTTGACGCCTTCGCGCTCGTTGGTATAGAACACGCCTTCCGAGTTGTTGTAGTCAACCGAGGTGAAATACGTAACGTCCTCAGTTCCACCACGCATCGAGAGAGCCAGTTTTTGCTGCATGCCCGTGCGGAACGGGTTGTACCACTTGTTTTCATCAGGAATGTCGGCCGAGCCCTTGAGCACGTCGATGAAATAGGTTGTGTCGGCGTAGTCGGGCGCGATGTCATAGCTAGGATTCCACGCACGATTCAGATAGTCGTTGGGATCCCACGTAGCACCATATTCAATGCGTGCATTGATCTGCGCATCCCCGGACGCACCCCTCTTAGTTGTGATTTGAACAACACCCGCGGCCGCTTCTGTACCGTACAACGTGGCCGCTGCCGGCCCTTTGACGATCTCGATTGACTCAATCTCTTCAGGGCTGAGGTCGAGGAGCCTGTCGGATTCCGCTCCACCAACCCCGCGACTGCGGGCTTCCGTGTTGATCCTAACTCCGTCGAGGTAGACGAGAGGCGTGTTTTCCAAATTGATACTGGAGTTACCTCTAATCTTGATGTTGGATGCATTACCGATCGTTCCGGACGAGCCTGTGACGCTGACTCCCGGAGAGGCACCTTGCAGCATGTTGGCGACGCTTACCTGAGAAGACCTCTCCAGCAAAGCGGGGGCTTCCATCGTGAACACAGCATTCCCGAGTTCGCGCTTTCTCTGTTCACCCGTCGCCGTCACCACAACCTCGTCGAGCATGATCACGGATTGACTCAGCTCGATTGTGACGGTTGCGGTCTCACCCGCAGTGACGGTAACGGC
>CAYTDU010000965.1:0-2394 GCA_964436395.1 uncultured Gemmatimonadaceae bacterium
TGGGCGCCCAATATTGGTCGGACACGGTGGCGTAACAAGGTCTGTTCCAGAAGATTTATTTTCGATTTACATTGTCTTTATCCAACGGTGGTAGGTTTCCCGCCGTTATGACCGTCACCAACGAGATCGACTGGCTGGATATGGCGCTCAAGAAGATCCTCGTAATAGAGGACGAGGCCGACATACTCGAGGTCATCGAGTACAATCTGAAGCGCGAAGGGTACAAGGTCATCTGCGTCGGCGACGGCGAGGAGGGCGTCGAACTCGCACGCAGCCTGGCGCCCGCACTCATATTGCTCGATCTCATGCTGCCTGGACTCGATGGGATCGAAGTCTGTAGGACACTCAAAGGTGACTCAGTCACCGGTGAAATCCCGATCATAATGGTGACTGCGAAGGGTGAGGAAAGCGACATCGTGTTGGGGTTGGGGGTTGGCGCCGATGATTACATCACCAAACCGTTCAGTCCGAGGGAACTCACGGCTCGTGTCAAAGCAGTCCTTAGGAGGGGGCCCCTGAAAGGGGTAATGGAGGGTGAGGATCGAGTGGTTCGAGGAGACTTGGTAATCGACATGGGAAGGCATGAGGTCCTGTTTAGCGGAATTCCCTTAGACCTCACACCATCCGAACTCCGCCTGCTCCATCTACTGGCATCGCACCCTGGCCGGGTATTCACTCGCGACCAACTGCTGAGCCGAGTCATTGGTGGTGGCGCCTACGTGATCGACCGAAACATTGATGTACACATCAGAGGTGTCCGGAAGAAACTCGGGGAGTGCAGGGATTTGATCGAGACTGTTCGCGGCGTTGGGTACCGCTTCAGAGCTCAAAGCAGATAGTGTCGATGCGCTCACGATTCTTCTGGAGGCTCTATGCGAGCTACGTTGCGCTCGTGGTTGTCGCCGGGGTGACGGCCGGCTACTTGGCAGCCCGATGGATCACCAGCGATTCTCTGGAGCTCGTGGAGGAATCCCTTAGGGTTCGAACGGTGCTCCTCAGAGAGTTGGCTGGGCACTCACTTGAGAATACCGATTCCCTACAAACTTTGGTCGCCGCTCTCGGTGACTCTATCGAGACTCGTCTCACGGTCATGACTGCGGATGGTATTGTCGTTGCGGACTCCCACGAAGATCCTGCGATGATGGACAACCACGGGACGCGCCCCGAGGTTGTCGCGGCCGCAGCTCGAGGGTTCGGTACTTCAACAAGGTTCAGCCGCACTGTTGCCAGCCGAATGATGTATTACGCAATGACTGTGCGAGATGGCGACACAGTAGTGGGCTACGTGCGTTCTGCGCTACCACTAACGGCCATCGAGGAACTCTTAGGTGATATGCGGTGGGCTATTCTGAGTGCCGGGTTAATCATCACAGTGGTAGCATTGCTCCTTGGCTTGCTGGTTACGAGGCGTGTCACTTCCCCACTCGTGTCCATGACCAAAGCCGCCGAGGCAATCGCTGGGGGTATGTTCTCTGAACGAGTTGAGACCGGTTCGCGGGATGAGATAGGAAAGCTCTCGAACGCGTTCAACAAGATGGCGTCCGAACTCGAGAGCAGGATCGAGGCGATAACCGAAGACAGGGGCAGGCTACGTGCGGTACTGAGTGGCATGGTGGAAGGCGTCATTGCAGTAGATCGTGACCTGCGCATTCTCCTTCTGAACGCCTCAGCCGAGCGCATACTCGATGTCGATGCCACCGCCAGCATCGGGAGACCGATATGGGAGGTCACGCGCTTTCGAAAGGTCAACGAGACTATCGAAAGGACCATTCGAGATTCCACTGAGGTGACCGGTGAGATCTGCCTGAAGCAGGAATCGAGGGACCGTATCGTAGAGCTGCACGCGGCACCGTTGAGAAACGGAGATCCCGACCCGAGAGGAGCGGTGCTGGTTCTTCATGAGGTTACTGAACTGCGTCGTCTCGAAACTGTTCGACAGGATTTCGTGGCAAACGTGTCTCACGAGCTGAAAACGCCGATCACCGCAATTCGCGGCCTCATCGAGACGGTGCTGGACGATGACGAAATGCCAGTTGACATCCGGACTAGGTTCCTCAACAAAGCGCAGGATCAGTCGTTACGCCTCTCACTCTTGGTGACCGACCTGCTTGCCCTGTCACGCTTGGAATCTGACGATGGAGTTCTTCAGGCCGAGGAAGTAGTCTTGCAGGATCTCATCGTGCGATCGGTTCGCAACCTCCAGTCGACAGCAGACGCCGCAGGCATCTCGCTTGGAGTAGAAATACCGGACGAACCGCTGATAATCCGGGGCGATTGGGATGCCTTGGAGTTGGTGATAAACAACCTATTGGACAATGCGCTCAAGTACACGCCTTCGGGTGGTTCCGTATCGGTAGGTTTGCGCGTCGAAGAGGAGTATGTCAGGTTGGATAT
>CAYTDU010000966.1:0-1146 GCA_964436395.1 uncultured Gemmatimonadaceae bacterium
CAAAATAACTCGATCTCATCGATTGCGGTCTTGCGATAGAGTCGACAATTATGACGTCCCATTGCTGTTCGATTATGAAACAGGGTGATACGGGAAGACCAAGTGCTTCAGCTGCGATGTCGACGTCTCTGTCATATCCGTGCAGGACCATTTCACCCTTGGTCGTCAGCTCGAGCAACGCAGTGTCAGCCATGCCCTCTTCAGGACAGTGCATCGGCACGACAATTCGCTTGTATCGAACCCGCATAACAACCCCTACATCTCGTCAATGTAGATGACCTCATCAGCCCATGCGGGCGGAGGCCAGGATTGCGTCAGTTCTGCTTCGGTCGAACCGATGATGCCGACGATGTACTCCGCGTCGACCTCTGGGTGCTCCTCGGGCCACGGGGTGTATCCGTCGGTCAGGCAGATCGCGACGTTGGGCTGAGGCTCGAGCAGCGCGAGCGCTCCGAGACCCACTCCCATGTCAGTGCCGCCACCACCAAGCAGCTGAATATCCTCGATGTCGTAGACGCGCTGAGCGCTCTGAACCACGGTGTCCGTCGCTAGGACGTTGACGCCGACGGTGTTGCCGTATTCTTCGAGGATGCCGCCGATCTCGTGCAGCGCCTCCTGAAGCAGCGTGACGAACTCAGCGCCCTCGTGTGCCGCGTCCTTTCCAGCTTTTCCGTAGGCCGCAGTGAACATTGAGCCTGAGGTGTCGAGCACGACGGCGACCTCGGGGATCGGCGAGTGCATGCCGGGGAGGAGGAAGTCTGGGCTCGCGGCCTGACGGCGGCTCAGCCGGCCCCAGGTGTACTCGAGGTTTCCGCGCTGGTACTGAATCGCGCTCTCGATCGCGTTTCGGAGCAGATCGCGCCAATCGACCTTCGGAGGCGCCAACTCCATGTCGGCCCACTCGCCAACCCAGTCACCGACGCCAAGCCCACGACTCTTGGCGCCCTGAATAGCTCGAGCAACGCTGCGACGGATCGTCGCCTCTTCGGCGCGGTTGATCGTCTCGTCGGTCGGAGGCAACTCTTTGGGCCGATTGAGTCCGTCTGCGCACGAACCGCCGACACCGCGAGTCGGATCCATGTACTCGTACCAGTCTTCGGGCTCGCCTCCCGGCTCAGGTCCTGGCTTTGGCTCCGGAGGCCTGAT
>CAYTDU010000966.1:1246-2393 GCA_964436395.1 uncultured Gemmatimonadaceae bacterium
TTCCCCATAGGGATCGTCGGGATTCATCATGGCGCGTAGACGACGTCTGCGGTTTTCTTCCCACTCCCGTTCCACAACATCACGGGCAATAGTCCATGGTGAATAATAATAGGGAGGTGTCAGATCCTCAGGCTCCTGGTGGGGAATGTTTTCATAGTAGTATTCGACCGTTTGCTTCGGCTCGAGACCCCATTTCGCCGGGTATGCTGGGTCGGACTTGGGAATCTTCATAATATCTGCAAGCAACGCCTCGTTCGAGTGAATCTCGGTATCGGCTGCAATGTTCCAGCGAAACCCGGTCTTATTGTTGATGCCCCGATTTTTGGCTCTCCGGTGGTGCTCCTTGAGCAAATGCCAAATTTCGTGTTCGATAACGGCAGAGAGCGCTTCGACGGGCCAGTAGATGATCTCGAGTGGGTCGAAGTAGAGTCGCCAGCTCGAATCGACACCGAGCGTTCCGTAGCCCGGTGTAGGGACCAGTGTGAGCGACATCGCAGCCGACGCCAGATAGGGCTTGCCGCCACGGTTAAAGGGCGCGATGAGACGCCCACGAGCGTGCTTGATGTGCTTGAGCGCATCGGGCTCGATGACGACACGATCCTCATCCGGAGAGCGGTAGTCGCCGAGAGCGCCTCCGCCCTGCTGCCGGGTAGAATCCGCGTTACGACGGGGTTTGGGACCGGGATTTATCATAACGATTCGCTTTTTCATTTCTTTCTCCTAGATCATATGGTTCCACTGGTCGAAGAGGAAGGGGTAGCTCTCGGCGGGAGGGTCACGGAACTGAGCGCGGGTGTACTCCATCAGGATTGTGACCGGGTCCTCCTCCCACATCTGGAAATACTTGAAGTAGCGAGGGGGCTCGAGACCGAGGGCGATCAGCGCGATCGTCGAGTCGACGTCGTAATCGTAGACGACCATCTCGCCATCGTCTTCGATGTCGATTCGATGCGCCTCGTCATCGCAGAAAACCTCGAGCTTGATCGGCATGCGCTGTGCCCCCGTTCACGACGTCCCTCTGCCTACTTCATCGTCCATCCCATAGCCTTGAGGCTCGGGAGGAACTTCTTGAGCACGACTCGCGGGGGAACCCATTTGGCCAAGACCTCTTTGTTGCGCGGGTCCTTCTTCAGACCGACCAGCTGCT
>CAYTDU010000967.1:0-2391 GCA_964436395.1 uncultured Gemmatimonadaceae bacterium
CGACGAGGACGCGGCAGGGGAAGCGTGTTCTGATAAGTTCGAGCGGGTGTTCAAGCTGGTCACAACCAGCGATGATAAGTACGGCTATCAGACCTTCACGTTCAGCGATGAAGAGCTACTCGATGCTGGTGTCACGGAAGTTAGTCTAGGGATTTGGGTCTGGTGTTCTGCCGCATCCACAGCGTCTATCGGCATCTACGGCCTCGTCGCATTCCAGGTGAACCAGGCCAGACACGACATCGGGATTCACGTGGCATTGGGGGCCTCTGCTTCCAATGTTCGGCGACGCATACTGGGCGGCGGTTTGGCCCCGGTCGCTATCGGCATCGGTATCGGGCTAGCCGGAACGGTGGCCATGTCGCGGCTACTCACCAGCATGCTTTACGAGGTCAGCGCGGTTGATCCTCCGGTATACATCGGTGTTCCGATAGTACTGTTGATCGTTGCCGCGACAGCGAGCCTGGTACCAGCATTGAGAGCGACCAGAATCGACCCCGTGGAAGTGTTGAGGGTCGAGTGATGTCCCGTCTGGCCCACTCACTGTACCGAGTTGCTCTTGTTGCATTTCCAAAAGATTACCGAGAAGAATGCGCTGAAGAAATGATCTCGACACTTCAGGCACGCGCGACTGAGGTGCGACGTCTGGGCACGTCAAGGAGCATTCTCCGATTCTGGTCGAGAGAACTCGTCGCGGTTATCCGCTCCGGGATCCAAATGCGTGTTCGAGCCCGACGCCTGCGTAACCGAATGGTCAACACGCAACGCGCGGTTTCCGCCGGAGGCGCCTCCATGATTGGATCGGTCCTGCAAGACGTCAGATACGCCCTGCGCTCGTTCCGCAAGACTCCCACACTGACAGCGGCGGTAGTCGTGACCTTGGCCCTGGGCATCGGCGCGAATGCCGCCGTGCTTCCGTTCCTATACGGGATTCTCGTCAGGCCGCTTCCTTTCGAAGCACCCGATCGGCTGGCCGTGCTGTTTGAGAATTCTCCCAGGTTCACTCGAGCTTCACCGTCGTACCCCAATTTCGTAAATTGGCGACAAAGGAGCACAACGTTCGAGGACATGGGCGCTCACTGGCGCACGAGCCGCACCCTTACCGGGAGGGGCGACCCCGAACGCCTGTCGGGATGCCTGATCTCTCACAGCCTGTTCGAAACGTTGGGAGTGCAACCGGCATCGGGACGCGCATTCGTTCCCGAGGATGACGTTCCAGGGGCACCGGCAACCGTGTTGCTGAGCCATGGTATGTGGATTCGGCGCTTCGGTGGTGATCCTGCCGTGATAGGGCAGAGCCTCCTTTTAGATGGAGAGCAGCACACTGTCGTGGGAGTGATGCCCGCGGGGTTCCGATTCCCCGACCAGGTCGACTTCTGGGTTCCATATCGCAGCAGCCCGACGGTCGGCCGAGGTGGGGGCGCGGCAAACGTCATCGGCAGACTGAAGCCCGGGACTACGATCGAGCGAGCGCAAAGTGAAATGAGCGTGATCGCTGCCCAACTGGGGGAGGAATACCCCACCACCAATGCTCAGCGCGGTGTGGTAGTAAGGTCTCTTGCAGATGACATATTATGGAGCCGTCGGAGACCGGTGCTCATCTTCTACGCAATCGCCTGCATTGTACTGCTCCTTGCATGTGTGAATGTGACGAACCTATTGCTGGCGAGATCGACAGAGCGGCGCAGAGAAATCGCGATGCGTGCGGTGCTCGGCGCGAGCAGGTCACGAATCGCCGGCCAGTTGTTCACCGAAAATTTGTTACTGGCCTCGTTTGGTGGCGCGTTGGGCATCCTGATAGGAGTGTGGGGACGAAACGCCGCACTCGCTGCCATGGCGGAGCCGTTCCCCTATTACTTCCGATTCGACATTGGGCTTCCTGTTCTACTGGCGATTTTGGGAACCACATTGCTGTCAGGGTTAGCGTTCAGCCTGGCCCCGATCGTGGGCTTCGGGTCCAACGTTCTATCGGATGGTTTGCGCAATGGAGACATGCGGAACGACGGCGGCCGAAATACCAACCGCCTAAGGTCGGCGCTCGTGGTGTGTGAAGTCGGGCTTGCTTTGGTGGTTCTCGTCGGAGCGGGGCTCCTGACGCGGAGTTTCCTCACGCTAACCGCGGTAGGTGCTGGTTTCGACAGGGAAAACCTGCTGACGGTGCAGGTGTCACTACCGAGGGATCGATATGCGAATCCCGTGGAACAAACGGCGTTCTTCCGCGAGGCTCGGGAGCGTATAGCGTCCGTTGCCGGCGTAGTCGGCGTTTCAGGCGTTTCCCATCTTCCGATGACCGGTTCTCACCAGAGAGGGCCTATCTACGCGGAGCACAGTCCTGTGCCCGCTCAGGGGGACGAGGACTTCGCGCTGAGCCGTCAGGTCCAACCCGATTTATTC
>CAYTDU010000968.1:0-2388 GCA_964436395.1 uncultured Gemmatimonadaceae bacterium
TACTCATAGCGGCCGCCGCGGCATTCAACCCTGAACCAGAGCGCCCCAGCCAAAGGCTGTACCAGGCTGGTACGTTCCATTTCACCAACCCTCTCGGGAAACCCACTCTCCTCGACCATACCATGGAATGAATCCCACCTCCCCACTGTCTAATCAGTGAGACCCAAACAAATGGTCAGTGAGGTTGAGGAGAAAACAATGAGAAAAACAATCGGGGCAATAGTCGTTATCGCTCTTCTCTGCGTGGGCTTCGTGTACGTGAGGGGATCCGCAACCGGCGGCGAGAGTTCGTATCGTCTGGTCGCCGTCGAGCAAGGAGACCTCGAGTATGCGATCTCTGCCACCGGCACACTCGATGCCGTGACGACCGTTGAGGTTGGCACCCAGGTATCCGGCATCGTCTCCGAGATATTCGTCGACTTCAACGACGAGGTACGCGAGGGTCAGGTAGTCGCGATTCTCGATTCAACTCTTCTGGGAATCGCTGTGCGTGACGCGGAGGCGAATCTCGAACGCACCCAGGCGCAACTGGACTACGCGGAGAGTGAGTTGGAACGCACACGGGTGTTGTTCGAGAAGGAGATGGTGACGGAAGTCGAGTTCAATCAGCTGCAGTACGAGTTCGACGTCGCCAAAGCAACAGTGTCATCCGCAGAGATCGCCCTGGAACGTGCGGAGCGGAATCTCAACTACGCGACCATCACCGCGCCGATGTCGGGCACGGTCATCGAGCGCAATGTGGAGGTGGGGCAGACCGTGGCGGCGAGCCTCTCGGCGCCGCAGTTGTTCCTGATCGCCAATGATCTCGCTTTGATGCAGATCCTGGCATCGGTGGACGAAAGCGACATTGGCTTGATCGAGGAAGGTCAGACCGCGCGCTTCACCGTACAGGCGTACCAGGATGAGACCTTCAGCGGCACAGTTAGACAGGTGCGGCTCCAATCCTCGTCGCAGGAAAACGTCGTCAGCTACACGGTCGTCATTGACGTAAACAACTCTGACCGCAAGCTGCTGCCGGGTATGACCGCGACTGTGGATTTCCTTGTCGAATCGGCCCACGGCGTAGCCAAAGTCGCCAACGCCGCGCTTCGGTTCAGTCCGACGGAGGAGATGCTGGCGGGGTTGAGAGAACGTATGGTGGCTGAACGAGGCGAGCGACCTGACTCGCTCGCGACTGGCGCAGGCCGCACGAGAGGCGATGCGTCGCGGCCCGACCACGCAACCATGCTCTGGTACCTGGATGACGTTGGTGAGCTCGCCATGACACCAGTGCGCACCGGCATCTCAGACGGCCAGTACACCGAAATCTTGGGGCGAGACATCGTTGCCGGAATGATGGTCATCGCTGGAGTGAGCCAGAGCAGTCAGTCGAGCACGAGCAACCCGTTCCAGAGCCAACAGTCGAGCAGGGCACCGGGTCCTCCAGGACCGGGATTCTAGCGGGGAGGGGAAAATGAACGAGGACAAAGTGATTCGGGTCGAGACCATCACCAAGGTCTACGCCACCGGCAAGACCAAGGTGCACGCCCTGCGCGGTGTCGATTTGGATGTGGGGCGCGGCGAGATGATGGCCATCATGGGCGCGTCCGGTTCGGGGAAGTCGACGCTCATGAACATACTCGGCTGTCTCGACGCGCCCACGACCGGCCTGTACGTGCTCGACGGCATCCGTGTGAACGGTCAGAGCAAGAACGAACTCGCCGACATCCGCAACCGGAAGATCGGGTTCGTATTTCAGGGGTTCAATCTTTTGGCACGCACCACGGCTCTCGACAACGTAGAACTGCCGCTCCTGTACGACCGGAGCGGCAGAAAGTTGCGTACGCGAGAGCTGGCGGCCGAAGCACTGGAGCGGGTGGGCCTGGGCGACCGACTCGATCACCAACCCAGCGAACTCTCCGGCGGGCAGCAGCAGCGTGTCGCGGTCGCGCGTGCACTCGTGACGCAGCCGTCGATTCTGCTGGCGGACGAGCCGACTGGAAATCTGGACAGCCGCACATCGGTAGAAGTGCTCGCATTGTTCCAAGAACTGAACGATCAGGGCATCACTGTCCTGCTCGTCACACATGAGCCGGACATTGCCAGATACGCCAAGCGGGTCGTGGAGCTGCGCGACGGAATGATCTTACGCGACGAGCCGGTGTTCGATCGCGGCGTGGCAACAAGCGATTTGCTGCAACTCGAAGAACTGCAACCGGTAGGTTGACATGAAAGCTTCAAAGCTCATCAGAGTAGCGGGTGAAAGCATTGCGAAGAACAAGATGCGCACCATGCTCACCATGCTGGGAATCATCATCGGCGTGGGTGCGGTGATAGTGATGGTCGCCATCGGCCAGGGCGCCCAGTCGCAGATTCGGGAACAGATCGACAATCTGGGAACGAACATGA
>CAYTDU010000969.1:0-2385 GCA_964436395.1 uncultured Gemmatimonadaceae bacterium
CAGGTGCGGCAGATTTGGTCTGGACAAACAGCGACAGCGAGGCAGACACCGCAACCGGAGCGTTCACTTACCTATCAACTGATACTAACTCTACGCCCTCTCACGGCTCCATCAACATAGGGATCGGCATACGATGACTGACCACGACTTGTTCCAGTGCGGGATACACAACTTCACTGCCGCAGAGATTGAGGCTACGGGGGCATCTCTTGGGGACATACAGGTGCGTCTAATGGTAACGCTCCAGAAGTTGCGCACCTTGGTCAATAGGCCGGTACACCTGCTATACAACGGCATGACCACCGGGAACCACAAGAGTCCGTTCCACAAGAAGGGAATGGCCTCTGACTTCTGGGTGGAGCGTAGCGGGTATCAGCGTACCATGAAAGCCATGTTCGAGGCTGGGTTCACTGGCATCGGTAGCTACTGGAACGGAACTGCCTACTCATACCACGGGGACATCGGTGTGCCTATGAGGATCTGGCGTTGTCGGATATGGTCTGATCGTCGGGTGTACTCGGAGTTGTTTGCTGATCCGAAGAGAGATTGAACTCATCCACCAGGGCCTTAAACTCATCGAATGACCGCACAACGTGGACTTTGATGTCCCGTGCCCACTCCAGTTGCCCCTGAGACATCTTCCCCTTGCCCACCTTGAGTTCCACTGATAGATATCGCCCGTCCTTGGAGAGGATGCAAAGGTCGGGTTGTCCCTTCACGTACATGCTGATGAAGGCCTTCATGCGTGGGCTGACGTTTGAGTCTCCGAAGACGTACTTGTACAACGCGTCGGGACAGCGGATGAACCTGAGCCTGAGCACCCTGAGATAGTCCTCACACGCGCTCTGGAGTCCTGCCTCATTGCCGTAGTATGACACCCTGCCCGTGGGTGTCTTCCGGGCGTACCTGCCCGCCTGTGCTGCTTTAGTCCACACGGGAGCAGAATTCCTTGTACGCTAGGGAAATACCCTCTTCGAGGCCGACACGGTGGGTCCACGATAGGGCATGGATTTTGGAGCAGTCGAGTAGCTTCCGATGGGTGCCGTCAGGCTTCGTGGGGTCGAATCTGATACTGCCCGTGTACCCGATCACAGACGCCACAGTCTCAGCGAGAACCTTGATGGACACCTCGATACCGCTTCCGACGTTGACGATCTCACTGCCACTGTAGTTGTCCATGAGGAAGACACAGGCGTCTGCCAGGTCGTCCACGTACAGAAACTCTCTGAGAGGCCGTCCGGTGCCCCATATGGACACTTCAGGGTCATTGGCTACCTTGGCCTCATGGAAGCGCCGGATGAGCGCAGGGAGGACGTGAGAGTCCTCCTGGTGGTAGTTGTCGCCTGGCCCGTAGAGGTTGGTGGGCATTACGCATATGAAATTTGTGCCGTACTGGTGGTTGTACGCTTGACACATAGTGATGCCAGCGATCTTAGCCACCGCGTACGGCTTGTTCGTGGGCTCGAGTTCCCCTGTCAGTAGGAAGTCCTCCCTCATGGGCTGGAGAGCGTACTTCGGGTAGATGCACGAGGATCCAAGGAATAGCAGTTTCTGAACCTTGGCGATGTAGGCGGCGTGGATTACGTTACTCTGTATGACCAGATTGGCGCGGATGAACTCTGCTGGGTAGGTAGAATTGGCGTGGATGCCCCCGACCCTGGCTGCGGCAAGGTACACATGATCGATATCGTTTGAGAGCATGTACCTCACAACATCGGTGTAGTTGAGTAGGTCCAGATCTGCACGTGTTGGAGCCAGAGCATCCCCGAGCTTTCGGAGTATCGCCGACCCGACCAGTCCAGAGCCACCGAAGACGCATGACTTCAAAATGACCTCCTTACACTCTATCCTTGATGAATCGCTCGTTGGCTTGTAGTGTTCTCCAGTGCTCTAGTTCCATCTTGAACCGTTCCAGAGACCACCGGCACTTCTCCTCGTACTCCACGGCATCCCTGAGCCCGTCGAGCAACTGTCGGTACTCGGGGTGAGAGTATGCGTACTGCTCCTTGGCGACCGCAGTCTTTGCATCACACTCACCCATTAGCAGCGCTTTTTTTGACTTGCGGAATTGCTCGATGTAGACCCGCTCTGCCTTTGCCTTAGCGTACTTCGGTATCGCCTCGGCCATCCGTTCCATTCTTTCAACGAAGTCTTCCATCAGAATGGCAGATCGTCTTCTTCGATTACAGTGTCCCTACCACGCATCTCTGATGGGCGCGTCTGGATGTCGGTCCTGATGGATTCGGCGTTGCGCTCCACACAGTCCCGGAACCCAGTGCTGTCAGCGGGGGCGTTGTAGGTATTCATTACCCACTTACGCAGGTGCTCCCCGGTCAGTCCGTACTGGCGGGCGAACTCGAGGAGAAGTGCCATCGTATCTGACTT
>CAYTDU010000970.1:0-2380 GCA_964436395.1 uncultured Gemmatimonadaceae bacterium
CCGACTATCAGGCTGCCATTGAGCGTCAGGGCGTTGCGGCAGCCCGTCTCGGACACGTGCGTGCCAGGTTGCACAAGCTCTCTGATATCGATCTGACAACGCTCCCGAGAGATCGTGTGGCGCTCGGGTCCAAACTCACGGTCGTGGACATGGAGACCGGGGAAAAGGAAGACTACGAAGTGGTCATTCCGGACGCGGTCGACGTCATGGACGGCTGCATTTCCGTGTCATCTCCGCTGGGACGGGCGTTCATGGACAGGCAAGTAACCGATGTGGTCACTGTCCGCCTGCCGATGGGATCCCGCGAACTCCGTATTGAAAAGCTTCAAACGCTGTACGATCAGGCGCAGGAGCAGTTGGAAGGGTAGCACGCGTAAGTACATCCTTCGCCTTCAAATCTTCGGTGGCTACGGCTATCTTATATAGTGAGTCTTTGGGTACGCATTTACCGAATTAAAATGCAGCATTGACAATATGAGAGATTCCATGAGTACGATTATCACTGAACTACCGCCGGATTCATTCGTCCGCGCTGATGATACAGACGACGCCGTTTTCTATGCCAGGGAACGGATGGTTCACCATTTGGACTCGGTTGCGCGATCCACAGTTGAAGAACTCATTGGCCACCTTATCATCGAAGACAACCCTGTATTGCTCGATCTGATGGCTAGCTGCGACTCGCACATTCCGGAGTCCGTGAAGCCATCACGTGTGGTTGGCCTTGGACTCAACGAACGAGAACTCGCCAGCAACTCTGCGCTGAACGATTTCGTCATTCACGACCTCAACAAGAATCCAGAACTGCCATTCGAAGAAGAGACCTTCGATGTCGTCTTGTGCACTGTGTCTGTCGACTACATGACGGACCCGCGTCGCGTCTTCTCCGAGGTGGGCCGGATTCTGAAGCCGGGAGGAATGTTTCTAGTGACCTTCTCCAACCGGTTTTTCCAGGAGAAGGTCGTGAAGATCTGGCGCCATGCCACCGGCAGACAACGCATCAACCTGGTCGAGACCTACTTCGAGGATTCGGATCAGTTCGACGAGCCAACAGTGTTTGTATCCCGAGGAAAGCCTCGGCCGGCAGACGACAAGTATGCGCCGTTGGGTGTGCCGAGCGATCCCGTGTTCGCGGTCTACGCGGAGAAGAAGGGTAGCTACGGTTCGTCACGGCCGACGATATCTGCCGACTACGACGATCGCCCATTTGAGTGGGACGAGGTAAACGCACGTAAGCTCGACCTCAGGAACACTCTGGAGTGCCCCTACTGCGCCACGAAACTGAAAAAGGTCGAGGTACCCGATACACCGTTCACCGAATGGACCAGCGACTACATGTGCGTGTGTTTGAATGATGAGTGTCCGTACTTCTTGTTCGGCTGGGACGCTATGTCGGATCAGGGTGGCTCGGGTTCGTATCGCTTCATGTACGAACCATCGATCCAGAATTGCTACTTGCTTCCCGTCTCGAACAAGACGGAGCTCAGGGAGTATGTCATCGAAGACGAGTAGCAGAATCTAGCGTCGCCAGTGCACCGCGTGCATCTTGTTGCCCATGACGGGCAACAGCGACGCTACACCTCAGACTCAACTCTCAGACCTGCCGCGTTACCCCATTGCTGAAGCAGTCTCACCGGCCGAACTCGAAGCGGAGGTGGCTGAACTCGATCGGTTGAGTAACAGCTCCCCTCTGCGGAGAGGTTGGGGATACCTCCGTTTGGGAGGACCCGGTTTCATAGACGCAGCAACAACCCTGGGTGCCGGAACGCTCACGGCATCGATGTTGTCCGGGGCAATGTTCGGCTACAAGACGCTCTGGCTCATTTGGGTTTCGATGGGGTTGGGGGTGTTCATGATGGCTGCCGCAGCGCGGTTCACCTGCAGGGGTGGTTTCCGATTGATCGTAATGCAGAACCGCCATCACGGTTGGATCGTCGGGTCACTGATGACGGGCCTGCTTGGCACCGGCGCGGTCGCGATCATCTTCAACTACGGTCAGTACAGCCTCGGCACACATTTGATCGAATCGCTGGCCCCGATGCTGGGGTTCGAATTCCCGCGACAGATCAACTGGGTCGTGTTCATGGCGATCACGAGCTTCATCACGCTGAACTACGGCCAGCGTGGTAAGAAGGGAATGGTCTTGGTGGAGAGCTTCATGAAGCTCTGCATCACGGTCATGCTGTTCTGTTTCGGCATCTGTTTGCTACTTGTTGGGGTGGATTGGGGAGCGATGGTGCGCGGGGCGTTCATTCCGTGGCTTCCCGCAGGGGTGGAAGGCATAGATCTGTTCGTTGCGTCATCGGCAGCTGCGATTGGTGTCATGGATTGGGTGCTATTCCAGTACGCGGGCCTCGCTCGTGGGTGGGGGCGAAAGCAT
>CAYTDU010000971.1:0-2379 GCA_964436395.1 uncultured Gemmatimonadaceae bacterium
CCCGGCCGTGGTTCTCGATATCCCCTCGGCCGAGGATTGGGTTGCCCAGCCCGAGTCCTCTCAGTCCGCGGAGCTGTGTTGCCGCATCACCCACGACCACATAGATCATTCGTTCAGGGTGGATGTACTGTTGAGACAGCCTGCGGTGTTCACCCAGAGTCATTCCCCGCACCACCGATTGTTCCTGCAGCACATAGTCAGCGGGCAGACCGTAGTTGGCAATCTCGTCCAACATCCCCTGCACCGCACCCAAGGTCTCAAACCGGCGCGCATTGGATTGGATGAGTGAATTCTTCACGAATGTTAGGTGCTCTTCCTCTATTCCCTCGATGTAGCGTGTAATCTCATCTCTGAAGATCTCAACGGATTCACGCGTCGCGTTCGCCTGCACGGCCGAGTTGGCGATGAAGAGTCCGGGCAAATGACCACCACCGAGCCGAGATCGGGCGCCGTATGTGTAGCCTTTCTCCTCACGGAGAATGAGGTTCAGCACACTGTTGAAACTGCCGCCTAATCGGTGATTCATGACTGTCGCGGCGTAGTACTCGGGATTCGATCGATCAATGCCCAGGTGGCCGACATATATCTCAGACTGTCGCGCACCCGGCATGTCGACGAAGTAAAGCCTCGACCGGCTCGGCAACTCCGGCGTTTGGTACTCGGGGAAGGTGACCTGTTTGGCCTCCCAATTCGCGCCAAGTGGCGAGAACAGCTCAACAGCTTCGGTGTTCGTTATGTCTCCGACTATCGAGATATGCGCGACCGAAGGGGAGAAGTGCGTTTCATAGTACGTTTTCAGATTGTCGATCGTAATCTCCTGCACAGTCTCCGCACTCCCAAAGGTGGAATGTGCGAGAATGTGACTGCCTCCGAACACGAGCTTGTTGAACACGTTCGACGCGATCGACCCGGGATTGGTTCTTCTCCTGTTGATTGTTTCAATCGTCTCGTCCTTGATGCGGGCAAATTCAGTCTCGTCCCAGCGGGGCTCGAGCAATATTTCTTGCACAAGGGCGTAGATCTCATCGATTTTCGACTTCAGGCCATTTGCGCGAATCACTATTGCTTCTTGGCCCGTGTACATCGAGATGTTTGCTCCCAGGTCGTCTATAGCCTCTTCCAGTTCGAGAGGAGTTCTGTTCTGAGTACCTTCCATCATTATGTCGGTCATGAGGTTAGCCACACCGACCTTGTCGATATCGTCGAGCAACAGCCCACCCTTCAACGTCAAGGAAAACTGAACGAGTGGAAGCTCGGTGTGCTCCACGCCGTAGACCCGCAGCCCATTGTCGAACGTGTGCGTCCAAACGGTCGGCAGCGTGATTGACGGCGCCGGCCCTTTTTCTGGCTCGACAGACCTGTCGAAGCTAGACGGAAGCGGCTCCATAGTGGCTGGATCTGCATCGGCAGTACCCGCCGTCGTTCCAGCCTGAGCGATTGACTCCTCCTCTATCTCGAAAAGCTCCGATCCGCTAGCGATCAAGTCTATGCCGCCACGAGGCACGAAGCTGGTCACGACGAAGTCTTTGTCCTTGACGTAATCTTCGTACACTCGCAGCACGTCATCGACAGTCACAGCCAGCGACGTCGCAATATCCTCTTCTATGAAACCGGGCGAACCAGCGAATTCGTTGTAACTCGCCAGCTGAAAAGACTTGCCGAGGATGCTGGAGATCCCGTTGTAGAAGTTTGTCTCCGTCCGTGCCTTGATCCGATTGAGGTCCGCCTCCGTGATACCTTCTTCCTCGAACAAAGCGAACGATTCTTGTATTGCCGATTCGACATCGCTCAGTGATTTCCCTGGGAATGCCCGGATCCTGATGCGGAACTCGCCGGCAAGTTCTCGACTGCTGTTGTACGCTGAGACAGACGGCGCAAGCTTCTGATCCTCAACAATCACTCTGTAAAACGGAGCTTTCTTACCATCAGAAAGGAGACGGCCCAGCATATTGAGAGCGTACGCATCGTCGTGGAACCGTTCGACCGTTGGGAAGATCATCGTCAACTCCGGGGAACGCGCAAAGTTGTCTTCCCTATACGCACGTTTTGTCTCGGTCAAAGTGACAGGCATCGGCATTGGATCTGCCACTGGCCCTGCGGCTGGGATCTCACCGAAGTACTTCTCGATCCATGCTACCGTCTCTTCACGATCGTAGTCACCTGCGACCACCAACGTCGCGTTATTTGGCCCATACCACTTCGTGAAAAAGTCTCTTACGTCCTGAACGGTGGCGTTGCCCAAATCCTCCATCGAGCCTATGACAGTCCAGCTGTAGGGATGTCCCTCGGGGTAGAGCAGCCTGTTGATGACGGTACTCGTATGGCCGTACGGTCGATTCTCACCTTGGCGTTTCTCATTCTGCACAACACCCTGCTGGT
>CAYTDU010000972.1:0-2375 GCA_964436395.1 uncultured Gemmatimonadaceae bacterium
TCGTCATTGGCGATTTTCCAGTCGACGAGCGGACGGAAATGGTTCAACGGGTACCAATTCTCGCCTGTATCCTTGTGCTCGTCCAATTCCGGTGTTGGTCTGAACACCTCGCCGTACGTTTCGGCCAGGTGATGCAGGCACGACCAGGTTAGGAAATTCGCCCCAGCCGCACCGATCGCATCGTGCGCCCGGAACGGATTTGGACCAACGAACTTGCGCACGTATTTGTCGATCTTCCAGAACGGCATGTTCGTGGCGTGGTGATGTCTCAAACCGGCGAGTGTGATTCCGCAAAACAGCACGTCCAGCACGAACGACCAATCGTCACTCACCACCACCGGCATCAGGCCGAGCGCCCAGAGAAGCTGGGTGATGGCGGATGGTTCCGGTTCGACTATCTCCCACATCTTGTTGATCTCGTGAGGGAAGGCCGGGTGGGCAATGCCCACGCCGAGTTCTTTCATCGGGAATCCGGATGTGACGGAACGGATCTCTATGTCTGAGAAGCTTGAACGGAAGACCTCGTAGTGAGCCTTCTTCACATGGAGAATCTCCGGGATTGCCTCAAGCAGGAACCTTGGGTTCATGTGGTTCAACTGGGAAGGCAGTGTCTTTCCATCGTAGTTGAGCCGTAACACGTTCCCCATGATCTTGGCTGCGCCATCGGCTCCGAAGGCCCTCACCAACCCTGGATACTGCTTGCCTATCCCATCCGGAGCCGCAGGGAAATCGAGTCCTACGATCGGAATGTTGTACGGCGTTAGACGGGAACCGAGCTGCATAGTCTTACCGGCCCCGACAATCCCGTTTGCACCTGACACCACGAGCGCGCCTCGGTCGCCGGCCTTTCCGAACACCTGGTCTACGAGATCTGCTGCATCGACAGGCAAACGGCCGTTGCTGAAGATATCTATTACGTTGCCAAGGCCCATCGTCTGGAGGGTGGTTTCCCTCATCGTTGTCGTCATGGTTCGCCCCCTCCCTTACGAAACCTTCATAATCGCCGCGATACCGACATCGCCCGCAGCGCATCCAAACACGAGTACGTTGCCACCGCCGAGATCCACCGCTTCCTCGAGGCCTTCAAGAAGCACCCTCGTGAGCGTCGGTCCCTGCGGGTGCCCCCAAACCAGGGGACAGCCAGTTTTGTTCATTTCTTTCCAGTCGTAATCCAGCATCTGCGCGAAGATGACGTCATTCACGGCGAATGGGTTGTGGTTCTTGACCACTGCCATATCGGCCATCTTGAGGCCGGTCATATCGAGTAGCTTTCGCACAGCGAGGCCTGGGGCTTCAGGCATCAAGCTCGGGCCAGCCCTCACCTCGGTCTTCGCAACAAACTGGATATCGATTTCGGGCCTCGGACTCAGGTCTGCTACCCGCTCTTTGCTGGTGACGAGTAGGCAAGACATGCCGTCCGAGGCGTGTGTCTGGGTACCTCCCGTAACGCAGGTGTCGAGTTCACGCATGGCCCTGAGGCCGCCAAGTGTTAGTCTCCTGATACCGTAGTCGTCGTCCACTCGACCGAGCGGGCGGCCAGCAACATTCAGAATGTCCAGAGGCACCAGCACTCGATCCAGAAACCCTGACTCTTTGGCCTGGAAATACTGTTCGTATCGATAAAAGGCCACGTCGTCGGTTTCCCTCTTGGAACACTTGTACTTTCGAGCCGTCATACCGGCAGCAGATATCATCGCCTTCTCGGTGGCAGGATCGAATCCGAAGTTGTCCCATACATCTGCAATGGCCTGAGTGCGCTCGTGGGCACGGCGCTCCGGGAACACTCCGACGGGTGAGTCACTGGTCCTATCGAACGTTAGGACACCGACTACGTCCGAGGCTCCGCTCTGCACCTGGGCGCCGCCCAGTACCGCAGCCTGCATGCCGGTTGCACAGGCCTGTTCAACATGATAGCCGGGGAGACGGTGCCCCAGACAACTCGACACCATCGGCGCAGTCCAGAACTTCCAGTGCCACGGTACTGTCGAACCGATCACGAGATATTCGAGCTCGCTCTTTGGTACCTTCCTTAGGCCCAAGATTCGATTCATTGATTCGCCAGCGAATTGTCCGATGTTGACTTCCGCCAACACAGATGTCTGCCAGGCTGGGAAATAACTACTCCCCCACGTCCCATACGGGATTCGCGCTCTGGGGAGTATCGATATCTGCTCTGCCACGGATTCCTCCTTCGGCCGGTTCCGAGGGTGCAGTGGTCTAGCGACCCTCTCATTCCAGAGAATGAACAGTGATTTGTGCTGCAAGGAGTCTCGCTAGTGGTCAAGGTGTGTTCAAGTGCCGACCCAATTCGGCGGGTAAGAATCACCGATTTGGCCTCCTTCTGAGGACCGGTTGAAACCACATCTTGTGACTAC
>CAYTDU010000973.1:0-2370 GCA_964436395.1 uncultured Gemmatimonadaceae bacterium
ATTCTACAGCAACACCGATGGAGACGTTACAGAACTAGCTCTCGGAGCCGCGAGTACCTACCTCCAGTCCAATGGCGCAGCAGCAGCCCCAACGTGGGTTACTCCGGCCGGGACAGGTGACATTACGAAGGTAGGGCCAGGCGCGGTAACGGGAGATGCACTGACGGATGGCACAGTGACAACGGGTACAACCATGTTCGTTTGGGAAGGCACCACGGCGGACGCTGCACAATATAACTGGGTTGTCGGGGCGGCTGATCCCTTGGCAGCTTACACCTACACTTGGCCGGAGGTGACGGGCAATATCGTCCTCCATGAGCAGATCAATACAGCGGCCGAATTGGAGTCGTTCGCCAGTCTGGGGGCGTTTGCCAATGAGTATCTGGACGATGCTGATGCGGCGACGATGCGAACGACACTGGGACTGGCGATCGGCACAAACGTCCAGGCGTATGACGCCGACCTGACGACCTACGCTGGGATCACTCCGAGCGCCAACGTGCAATCGCTCTTGGGCGCTGCGACCTACGCCGCCATGCGAACATTGTTGGACCTGGAAGCGGGCACAGACTTCTATGCAATGGCGGCGGCCGACACAGCCTTTGAGGCCGAACTGGACAACTCGGCGGGGCTCTTGGCTGCACTATCTGACGAGACCGGGACGGGCGTAGCGGTTTTCTCGAACTCTCCAACGCTAGTCACACCCGCCCTGGGAACACCTTCGGCTTTGGTTGGTACGAACATCACAGGGACGGCGGCGGGCTTGACGGCAGGGGCGGTTACTAACGCCACTCTGACGACGGCCCTGACGGTCGACACCGGCACGGTCACACTCACGGGTAATGCGGCGAACAACTCCGTTCTAACGATTGGGGCCGGGGCAGTCGGGGTGTCGGGAACAAATACCGGCGACGATGATGTACCTGATGCGGGTGATTTTGGTGCCGGTACAGACCTAGATGCGAATGGATCTGTTGCTTGGGGCAACCTGGCTGAAGGGGAACTTGCTGATTCCACTATCGTCTCTGCCGACATCAAGGACGGCGAAGTGGCGGCCGGGGACATGGCCTCTACGCTGGACCTGAGCGGCAAGACGATTACGTTACCTGCTCGACAGGCGGGCTCCGAACATGCGTGGGGTTTCACGTTCAATCCCGACGACTGGTATGCCAATGACCATGAGGTTGCCATCGACCTCAAGACGTCGGCAGCCTTGACGATCACCAATATCGAGGTGTCCTGTGACGCCGACCCGACGACCGAGCTTGAGATCGATTTGATGTTCGCTGACGCACTCATAGGGCTGGCGAACGCGACAACCATTGACGTGCTGGACACCACCAACGGAACTACGAGTATCGCTGCCGGTTTCGACGATGCGACTGTCCCGTCTGGCAAATGTGTTTACCTCCTGATTCAAGCAGACCCCGATGACAACATCAAACAATGTGCAGTTAAGATTGAATGGGATTATGACTAAAATGAAACGCATTCTACTTCTGATATTGTTCTTGGTGGCTCTGGGCTGCGCTCGGCCTCTACTGGTCTTGGCCCAAGAGCCTTGCGTCCAGCCGTTCTACTCTATTCCTGAGTGGGTGGATGTCAACGAGGTCACGGGCATTGCCTTACCTGCTCTGGTGGTTAACGGTGAGGCGATCTGGTCTGTTCGTGTGGGGTACATGCGACGTGTAGCCATAGCGTGCGATCCTGACGGCGATCCGCTGACGGTCAAATGTCTGTCGCCCGGCTGGGAGGTGACCATTGAGGGCAATAACTGGGTCCTGGTCGGCACGGTGCGGTCGGGCATTGAGTATGTTCGCGTCGAGGTCTCGGACGGCATCGACGCTGTGCCGTATACCGTCTGCATTGGCTCGATCAACAACGCGCCCATACTATATTAGGAGATAAACAATGGCCCGTAAGAATTGGTTGGTAATTACTATTGTGTTGCTATTCGCCGTTGGTGTGTATGGGGCTGTCATCTCAATTGACTGGCCCGCGTCTTTAACGCAGATTGAAGGGACGGGCGATGGTTACACCACGTTGTCCGGGACGACAGAAGAGTATTCTGATATCGTCTCACTCGACGGCTCCACGAACGCTATTGTTTATGTTGAAGTCAACTATGACGCAACGCCGACAGACGAGGTCACAATTTCCATCTATCGGCACAGGACAAACGCGACGACCTATCGGGATACAGACGCGGTATGGGCGATGAAAGGCGACAGCGGCACAGATCCACAACGGCTCTCGTTTCAGGTTAGTGCAAGTGAGGCACATCATTTCAGTGTAGGTATTGTGCAGGACGGCTCCACCGACAGCCACGACGTCCGTATCTACGTAGAAGAGGCAACCGGCGATAGTACC
>CAYTDU010000974.1:0-2366 GCA_964436395.1 uncultured Gemmatimonadaceae bacterium
AATGACAACGATGTCGACGTGCTGGTGATCCAGAGCATCCTGGGTCACTCGTCGACCCGTAGCACAGAACCCTATATCCACCCGTCGCAGGAAAGAATCCGGCAGGCATTCGAAAAACTGCCCGGGGTCATCTATGTAGAGTCGAGAGGTGGCGCGGTGGTTTAGGCAGGGCCTATCTGTTTCCGGCCCTTTCGTCTGCCGGTGCCTCAATATCCCGACCATGCTCCGTTTCCACTCTCCCGCTCATCGAACCGGACGTGCGGTTTTCCCGCATCCGGCTCTCGGACAAGGCATCACACGTTCGCACACGCAACGCGGTGTGGCCGATCACGCAACCGGGCAAACCCCAGTTGTCCGTACACATACTCAGAAGAGAAGCGTGCATCTCTTCGATTGCGTACCTTGTGCTTGGCACACCACCACTGGCGGAGCCGTTGGAAAACATAATGATCCACGCTTGAATAGGACCGACGAACGGTGCCTACAGAAAAGTAATTCGCCCAGCCCGTGAGCAACCGATTGATCACGGTGGCCATGGCTTCCTCGGATTTCCACAGACACCTACGCGTGGTCTCCTCATGGATACGGCCTCGAAGCCGCTTCATGGATTTCAGCGACGGGCAACCTCCGTAATAGGCGCGGCCCGTTCGCCGATTATACAAGCGGCCAAAGGTATACCCCAGAAAGTCAAAGGTTTCATCCGGCAGCCGGGTCAATCGTGTCTTCTTTTCGTTGACCTCCAACTGCAGTCGACACATCATCTCCCTCATCACCTTCATGGCGTTTTCTGCACGCCCATGGGGACAAAGGATCACAACGTCATCGGCGTAGTTGACGATCTGTGCAGAAAACCGATCCCCATAGCCCAACACTTTCCACCCCAGCACGAAACGGCGCATGTACAGGTTACTCAACAGCGGTGAGATCGGAGCCCCTTGCGGAGTACCCCGTTTATCGTCCTTGCTACGGGTTGTGCGTCGAGTATTTTCCCGCTCGTCGGTCTCTTCCACCGGGGCCACCAGCCACATCTTTACCAGATGCAGCACGTGTCGATCGCTCACGCGACGTGCCACCGATTTCATCAGCTGCGAGTGAGGGATGCTATCAAAATACCCGGACAAGTCCGCATCAATCACCTCCGTGTGTCCGCTTCGCAGCAGCCTTCCAATCTGACCAATGGCATCTTGGGCACTGCGGCCGGGTCGGTATGCGTGCTGCTCGTCCTGGAGGTCCACCTCGAAAATCGGCTCCAGGACAATCAAGGCCGCCGTCTGTACTACCCGGTCCCGAATCGTCGGAATGCCCAGCGGCCTTTGTTTGCCGTCCGGCTTGGGAATATATACACGCCGGACAGCCTTCGGTTGATACCCCTTCTTTCTGAGTTCTTCCGCCAGTTCGCCCAACCACCGATCCTCACCATACACCTCGATATCCGCAAAACTCTGACCATCCACTCCCGGAGAACCATCGTTCGCTCGACAAAGCCGGTACGCATAATGCAAAACGTCCGCGCGATATACCTTGTCGTACAGCGCATAGAATCGATAACCTGGCGACTGCTTCGCTTTGGTGCGTAGCGCCGTCTGCAACTTCTCAACCTTTTCCGGAGGTACTAGACGCATGGTCAATCTCCTGGCTGTCATACTGCTTGTTGCGCTCACCTTGAACTGAGGCCCCTTCGCTCCCTCGGCATTACCCGAGATCCTCACTACTACAGGCCTCTCCGCCACCTCGACTGGCCGGATTCGGTTCCTCACGGAACATCCGTTGGCGGTCACGCGCCGCCACCACCGAGGCTTCCCGTGTTGCGAACAATTTCCCTGTACATGCATGCCACCACCAAATACCCCGGCGGAACCCTGCGGTGCATATGTCACTCGCTTCCCACAGGACAACGGCCTTCCCCGCTTTGACGTCGGGTCGGCTTCCGCAACGACGTTTCGGGGCCTGCTCGGTGTTCACTGCACGTTGCGGCCTGCATGCTCGCTGAATCCCCAAGGACCCTTTTCTGGAAGTGCTTCAGTGAAAGTCGTTGCCTGCTTCCACCGCCTCCAGTGCTACCGGCCGGAGCAACAGATGCCGGGTGGGAATTTCACCCACTGAAAACTGCCACCTTTTCACGGCACACGTCAAAGAACAAGAGAGAAAACCTTCACGAGTCAATTTGGAACTAACGTTGGCTTTCATCATGTTTTCGTAAGTTGTTTCGGAACATTTTATCGCCGCTGTGTTTTGACTGATTCAACATAGCCAACAGCATCCCCATAAGTCATTGGAATAAGAGGCAAGCGTAGGTTTATAATCATATAAAGCGCTTCTCAAAGAGAGCGACATCTCCCCTCCCATAGCATGACTGCTATGGTACC
>CAYTDU010000975.1:0-2364 GCA_964436395.1 uncultured Gemmatimonadaceae bacterium
ATCTCGCCCTATCCCAATCCGGTGAAGTGCCTGGATCGAATGTAACCAGGTCATAGAGCTCGGCTACGACACCGTCTGCCGTCGCGAAAGGGTAATCAGCTGATTCTGCTTGAGCGTGCACTCGAGCACCGAGAAACAGGAACAAGGCAATCAGTATCGTCGCTGTATCTCTCGTTTTCATATCAAAATCACCCGGTTGAGAAGATTGTGACTCAAACCAACCCGTTCGTCGCCTTGAAGTCCGCCCAATCGCGCTTGAGCTCCAAGAACTCATCGATATTACGCAAGCGGAGCAAGAAAGGGTTCACCATCTTCTCAATACCAATGGTCGATGCAGGGCGACAACCGTAGTCGTGCCCGGGCCATACGGTCACGTCGTCAGGAAACCTCTCAAGGTTCTTGAGGAGGCTCGCATGTTCGGCTCGCGCGGCGGCCTCGGTTCCCGTGCCACCGATCTTACCGACGAACAGGTGATCTCCGGTTACGGCCACCTTTTGCTGTTCCAAATACACCAAGATGTGGTCCTCAGTGTGACCCGGTACGTGGATTGTTTCCAGTGACAGCGATCCTACCTGGATGATCTGACTGTCAGTCACACCGATGTCCGGCAATACCGAGGACCCCTGCAACGCCACTATCTTGGCCCCGGTCAGCTTCTGAGCCTTTTTGTTCCCGTTGGTGTGGTCGGAATGTCCGTGCGTATTGAAGATGTACGCAACTTGAAGTCCCTGTACTTCCGCTCGCCTAACCACGGTCTCGGGATCGTACGACGGATCAACGACAGCAGCGACCCGAGCCTCGCGGTCACCGATCAAATACCCGAAGTTCCTGTCACCGCCCGTCCGAATCTGCTCAAATATGAAGTTCATGTGTGTGGTTTCTGTTTTTTGATGATCGTTTCAGGAAGAGCTTTCCTTAGCCTGTTCCCCGAGCCAGCGCTGGTATGACTTCCAACCCGGGCAGAATTTCGTGTGAAATCTCCACAACATTCCGAGGATGGATCGCGGGTTAGCCTCTGCCTTTCTCCGCCCCGGGCAGTTCTCACAGCGTGGCGTCTCACTCTGGGCCATCGTTCCCTCCGTTTGCCTAAATGAAATGGTATCACTACGTCCGGGTTTCTATGGCATCCCAATCAGTATCTGTAGACTCGAAGTCCTCTCTGTCTTGTTGCGTGGTCGGCCGCATGACCAGTTCACAGTAGTCGTCACCATCGGGAATAGCTTTGGTATGCACGAACTTGCAGCCAGTATCAAATGCCATGGAACTCGCGGGATCCACGTAACAGTAAATGCGCCCCAACGAGTCGCCACCGTACTCACGCCACACCCGCCCCATTACACATCCATACGCACGAACGCGTTTTTCGCCGTCCACCTCTACTTCCTCAACCCCCTCATGCATTCCGATACTGGGTAGATCAGACATCGCGAAGAACGTCTCGGCCGTAGGCTCCATTCCGGCTGCGCGGGCGCGGTCCGCTTTTGCCTGCCCGATCTTTCTGCTGTATTCCTCGATAGCACGCACAACGACCTTGCGACCTTCCTCCTCACCCAAAGTCTCCACCAACACCTCTGCAAATGCCAAATGGAGTAGACCTAGCCTTCGGCTCGCCAGAGCGACTTGCTGTTTTGCTTCATCCAGAGGAATCGTTTCAGCCATTCCCTCCACGTCCTTTCCCAAGCGGTTCCCTGATGACCATCTCAGAAAGCGGAGGCCGCACCGACTTGATGGATCCGATTGCGGTCCAACCGATAGCGATATGAACATCCACCTCGAAGTAATCTGGCAGCCCATATCGTCGCCTGAACTCGTCCCCCGTATCCTTCGTCTTTTCCGTTTCCTTCAGCTCTGACAACCAGACGCCGCCCAACCCCAATGCATGAGTCATCAGCAGCATGTGGTCAGCAGCCGCGGCTGCATCGAACCCAGGGTTTTGCGGCACCAGCCTGTCCTGGCAGACAGCCTGGGCGATTCGCCTGTCGTGGCATATGACAATTATTACTGCTGCGTTCTTCGTGGAGATGTCACTCCAGATCCACTTTTTCTCTTCAGGATCCTTCAATACCACGAATTTGAGGTGGCCGAGGTTGCAGCCAATCGGCGCCGCCCGTCCAGCCTCGAGGATCTGGTCGATTGTCTCGTCGGGCACTTCTCTGTCTTCCCAATCGCGAATCGAACGGCGCCCATAGATCAGCTTACGAACCACTTTAATCTCTTCAGCCGTGAACGGCTGAGGCAGAGGCTCTTCGAGGTCGACCGGTTCTCCCCCGCGGATCTTCGCTGCAATATCCAGATAGCGCTTCACCCAGATCATGTCGGGTGTATCCTCGGGGAACTCCTTCTCTCTCCACACGTCGAACACCA
>CAYTDU010000976.1:0-2363 GCA_964436395.1 uncultured Gemmatimonadaceae bacterium
AGGTACCTGCCTGGACAGAGTTCATGGACCACGGAACGTACGACGAGTACTGGACGAGCCAGGTGGTGCTACGAAATCTGGAAGACATCACTCACCCGATCCTCAATGTTGCCGGTTGGTTCGACGCCGAAGATTTCTACGGACCGATGTCGATCTACTACACGATGGAGACCGAGAACCCGAACAACCAAAGCACATTGGTCGCGGGACCGTGGCTCCACGGCGGCTGGAGACGGATGGAAGGCGATCATTTGGGCTGCGTCGACTTCAACACTCAAACATCACGGTACTTCCAACGTGAGATCCAGTATCCCTTCTTCAGCTACTACCTCAAGGACAAAGGTGGGTGGAATGCACCCGAGGCAGTGATGTTTGAAACAGGTGCGAATCGCTGGCACCAGTTCGATGTTTGGCCACCTGAAGACGCAGTCCAAACAAACCTCTACTTCCACGCCGACGGAACGCTTTCGTTCGATCCGCCCCAAGAAGGAGGATCGGACCAATACGTCTCCGACCCGGCCAAGCCAGTTCCGTTTTCCTCCGAGATCCGCACCACGCAGGGTCACCTGTGGATGATTGAGGATCAGCGCTTCGCATCCACGCGTCCCGACGTGCTGGTCTACCAGACGGAGCCGCTCGAGGAAGATGTGACGATCGCCGGCCCAGTAGTTGCAAACCTGTTTGCCTCCACGACTGGCACCGATTCGGACTGGATAGTCAAGTTGATCGATGTCTACCCCGGCGATGCGCCCGCCAGCGATTTCTGTGACGTGCCAATGGGTGACTTCCAGATGCTGCTCACCGGAGAGATCATGAGGGGCAAGTTCAGAAACAGCTTCTCAGAACCGGAACCCATCACGCCGAACGAGGTCGTTGCATACGAGATCGATCTACACGATCGGTTCCACACCTTCCTCGCAGGCCATCGCATCATGGTGCAAGTGCAGAGCACCTGGTTTCCAGTATACGACCGCAACCCGCACAAGTTCATGGACATTTACCGAGCGGAAACAGGTGATTTCCAGCCGGCCACACAAACCGTGTTTCGCTCATCGGAACATCCATCGCACTTGACTTTGGGGATAATGGCGGAGCATTGACAGTCCGAGCTTCGTCCAAGATTCGGCGAAACTCTGCCCGCACCAGATCCGTACAGAACAAAGCGTGGTTCTCGTTCCCTCCGAGACCGAACAATGTTTAGGAGGAGTGTGAAACATGCAGAAAGTCAAAACTCGACATTCCGTACTCGTAGCGGCGGCCGCCGCAGTTCTTCTGGCGGTGCCGGCGAGTGCCTCAGTCACGATTGACAACCCGCGGGATACGGACGCGACCATCGTGATACGCAACTACAACTCGTTGGACGTCCAGGTATTCGCGGTGACGGAGTCAGGAAAACGCTTCGAGTTGGGGATTGTGAATCGGGGTAAGGAACGTGAATTCGCCCTGCCCGACAGGCTAAAGGACACCAACCAGCCGTTCCGGTTGAGGATCTACTCCGTAGCCCGAGCAGTACCACCCTCATTGATCGACAACCATGTTGCCGCGGTGAGGACCAAATTATTCTCGCTAGCGGACGGTGAGAAACTCATGCTCAACGTCAGGAGCCCGTTGATTGATTCCTTTGTCGATCGTGGGACTGCACTACCCAGATGACATAGTCGAAAGTCACCAGGAAGTGAGCACGCCCGGCAAAATGCCGCGCGTGTTCACTTCGCCCCCTACCCCCCCAGCCTCGCGTTCACCATCTCGCTGACCCGCTGCTCCAGTCTCCCAGTCGAGCCACAGTTGACAACCGAGCCACCAACATCTCTGGGTTTGGCCGATGCCGCAACCAACGTCAGGACGCTCGTTGTTCCGTCGCCGGCGTCCATCAGCCGAGTAATGAGCGACATGGTAACCCGATAGGTGTCGGCGTTGGGAGCGGCCGTGACGCTCGAACCGCACCTCAGGTACTGTGATAACCGCCGGCCACCAATGCGGCGCGGGGTGAAACGCGTGTTCCCGATCCGCATGCTGACGGTGTCTAACACCGCCAACTCGACGCCTAGCTCTTCGTAAACTTGCGGCAGCACGGACCATACCTGCTCGATTGGTGCATCGGCATTGTAGGCTGCCGTACCATCTGCTGTGGTACGCACCTCCAGCTCCGACAGACCCGATGATACAACGGTGACTCTCTCCGGCTCGCTGCCGGATCGGACTCCCCCGGACGTTGCGCACGCAAGGGTGTGTACCCCCACCACGATTACCCACCAGCGTATTCGCATGATTGGTGCCCCCTATCTCAGACAAAGACGACAGCGCGTCAACGTTGGGGTCATCGCACTAGGTCGTGACATCTCCTTCCTCCTCACCCGCATTCT
>CAYTDU010000977.1:0-2362 GCA_964436395.1 uncultured Gemmatimonadaceae bacterium
CTCGTGCAGGCAGGCGACGAAGGTCTGCATAGCCACCAATTGGCGAGGGTTGAAAAGCGAACCCCAGGTTTTCATGCCGTACATGTACGTAGTGAACTGGCCCCGGTGTGAGACATGCTCGTCGGTTCCAGTAACCTCCGCAAGAATCAACTCCTGCGGCGGTTCCGTCGGGAGCTCTAGCGCCTTTTGGAAGGCCTTCAGGTCAGAGTCCTCAACAGGGCGGTATCGCTTGCCGCCCTTGTCCTCCGTGATGACCGCAACCATTTGCTCGCCCATTAGACCGGCCAGTCCGGCAACCCGGAGATCAGCAACGGGAGTCACCTGCCCGCAATAAGGACAGAGCGTGTTTCCGCGGTTCTGCATTGTCCCGTCGGTCGAGGTTGCGTGCTTAGCTTCCGCGATCGCAAACGTGACCCTCTTCGCCTTCCGGTTCACGTCCATCCTAAGAACGATCTTCCTGTCCTTCCTATGGCAGACGAGGAGACTCCTCAAAAGGGGGATCTCGCCCCGGCAGGAGGGATTCGAGCACGGCGCGGTGCGCGCCCAGAGGTAGCCGATTACAGGTTTCCCGTCCTTGCCCGGCGGGTACAAATGGCCGATCTTTTGCCGCGTCCGCTCTAGGATCCAGTTCGCCCATCTGTCGACGTCGTGCACGAGCACGTTCGGTACCTCTACTTCGTGCTCGAGCTCCTTGCCTGATCCCTCGGCGATGACCTTGCGTTTCCCCGGCTTGCCGTACTTCTGCGGGAACTCACAGGTGGCGCGGAGGATAAGGTAGGCCACCGGATTGTAGTCGTTGGCAATGGCCTGGCAGCCCAGCCGCCCGGCCTCGAGTGGGATGGCCCCGCCGCCCGCGAAGGGGTCAAGGACAATGGGCGCCTCGCCGCCATTCGCAGCCTTGACGAGTTCTCGTGCGATCCGCAGCACTTCCCGGCCCTGCAGGTTGTCCGGGTCGCTCGTCTCCCACTTCACCAATGAGCGGTCGTCCAAGAGCTCCTTGGGCACTGGCGTGGTCTTTCGCTTTCCGGCCTCGAAGTCCAGGGACTCTGGCGACCACTTGGCGATGAACATGAGCAGCCGATTGCGGAGCGTATCCTCAATGCCATCGTAAGGCCGATACGGGTCCGCATCAGGATGGTCTAGCCTTCCACGCTTGTACCGCTTGAGTTTGTCCGGAACAGCATCCCGCAGGTGCTTCTCGACGGCCTTGCGGAAAGCACCCGGGCAGCCCGCATCGTCGGGGTCAGGTACAAGCGAAGCGAAGACGACCGCGCGACATGCTGCGAGCGGTCTCCTCGCCCACCACAGATGCAGCGTTGAAATGTGCCCGTGTCGGAGCGATTTGTCCCGTACGCTCTCCGCCGAGATCTCCCGAATCGGCAGCGCAACCTCAATCAGTCGGGGGCAGTGCTTCATTCCTCTTCCTGCTCGAGCTCGTCAAACAGCGTAGGCTGCAAAGGCTTATTCCACTTCTCGCTCTTCCACTTTCGGAGCGCCCTGAGAACGTCATTCTTTGCCTTCTCGTCCGGCACGGTGACTTCCCATCCACCGCCCAACTCGTCCAACGGCGCAAGCGTGACGCTGTTCACGGCCTTCTCAAGAACAGCCTTGATGAGCTTTCTCGCGTTCTCACTCAACGTCTTTCGTACCGCCTTCTTTCGCCAGTGAGCGTAGTGACCCTGCGTGACGTCATTGAGCAGCTCGTCCGCCGCAAGACGCACGCTGCAGGGAGGGATCGCTGGGCCAACAGCGGCCGCAACCGCGGAAAGCAGGAGGTTACCGAACGCCGCTTGTCCGTAATCATCCACCTCGCTTGAACTGTCGGGCATCCAAGGAACGATGTATGGCGGTCGCGGGTCCGTGTCCTCGTCCTCCAGCGCCTGCACCTCGACCGGTTCATCCGCTGCGATGATCCTGAGGCTTCCGGGTAGAGCAGCGCTTTCCACATTCTGGATTAAGATTGCGCCTTCCTGGACCGAGAGAGCGAACATGCCAAACTCTGTGGTGTGGTAACCCTTCTTGTCGAGATTCTGCCTGATTTCTGTGAGTCCGAGCGCTTGCGGTACGTCAGGCTCGTGCCGTGATAGGTATACTACGGACGTTCGAGCAACGTCTGATTTCCTTAGCTCGGGCACCGCGGAGACAAAGACCTCTGGCACCTGAAGGAGTAGAGCGCGCGCCTGCTTCACTTGGGAAGACGCTTTGGCGCCCTCCTGATTGCTGCCAAACATGGTCTTCTTGCATTCGACAAGCACGAATCCTTCCGAGGTGTGAGACATGACGATGTCAGGGCACACCGGATCGCTTGCTTCCACTCCGTCCGCTTGAAGTCGGTTCTTCAGTTCCACGGGGAAGGGAAGCT
>CAYTDU010000978.1:0-2347 GCA_964436395.1 uncultured Gemmatimonadaceae bacterium
ATAATCCAACGGCGGCCGGTCCACCGTGTTCTGACTCATGTACTTGAACCGGAGTATACCGTCTTCGTCGATGATCATGATCGTAGGGATGTTCTGTTCGGCGTTGCTGCCACTCCAGTCGGTGGTGAACAATCCCAGTCCGCTGGACACTGAGCGATTTTCATCAACGAGGGTCGGAAATGCCTGCTCCACCTCCTCAGGCTCCATCCGGAACGTTTTCGGATAGACCTGTTTTGATCTCTCCACGCGCGCCCTGCCTGCATCGTCGAGCGCCGCGGCATTGGGTGGGTTCTTGCGGTCTTCAATGTCCTGGAACAGCTGCGGAAAGGCGCGTATCCACTCCCCGACTGTCTCTCTG
Source organism: uncultured Gemmatimonadaceae bacterium (assembly GCA_964436395.1). Taxonomy (GTDB): domain Bacteria; phylum Gemmatimonadota; class Gemmatimonadetes; order Gemmatimonadales; family GWC2-71-9; genus JBDGYW01. The sequence goes on from CAYTDU010000978.1 coordinate 359, forward strand.
TCGTAGGGGAGCACGTACAATATTTCGAGGTTCCCGTTCTCCCGAAAATCTGACGTGGCATCGTAGTCTGCCAGCTCCGCGAACTGGTAGGGGCACACGTGGCACCAGCTTCCGGGTCGCGAAAAACCACGTGGGAATACCAGCATCACTCTTGTTCCCCTGAGGTTCGAGAGAGTCACCTCGCCACCCTGATAGACCGGAAGTGTGATATCGGGCATGGGTGAGCCGACGGTCACGGGCCGAAGCACGGACGTTTGCGACGCTAGATTCGTTGCGGGATAAACTGCAAGAGTGACGGCGAGTAACAGTGGCAACAGGAAACTGGAACGGCGCATGGATGTCTCCGACTAGGTATCTGGTTTTGTGCATCCCTATAATGCCTGCCGGTACTGGATGTGTCCATTGCTGACGGTGTGTTCCCGACATGTTCCGATGCCCGACGCTTGTGGAATCTTCTTTGCGTCAGGCTAATGGGATGCGTGCCGCTCGATTCGGTCTGCCCGTTTCTCGTCTACTTCGAACGAGAGGCGGGGACGGATGGAAGATTGCGTGGTCTCCACTATTGCCGCCGTGCCTGGGCCCCCAATTGTGATAGAGGCAAATACGGCATTCCACGATACACTCGTCCGTCTGGCCCGTTGATCATGCGCGAATGGCGGGTATCGAATTGCGTTACGCTGCGTAAGTGAGGTGGATCGACGAAGCAGTGGTTGCATCACGAATGTCTAACGCCGCATACTTGCTCATGCACCACACGATCCGTCAAGTGAAAGAATGACCGCCAGAACTGAATTGTCCCGCGTAGTCGGCGTCCCCGGCGCCGTATTCATGGGGCTCGGCTCAATACTCGGTACGGGCATTTTCGTGAGCATCGGCATCGCTGCTGGCATCGCGGGGTCAGCCGTCCTCATTGCCATCACCATCGCGGCTTTTGTGGCGATGTGTAATGCACTCAGCAGCGCGCAGCTGGCGGCAAGTCATCCAGTGAGTGGTGGGACCTACGAGTATGGATACCGGTATCTCCGCCCCGCGTTTGGATTCACCGCCGGCTGGATGTTCCTTTGTGCGAAGAGTGCCTCTGCGGCCACGGCCGCGCTCGGCTTCGCGGGGTACCTGCTGTACGCGTTCGGTTGGAGTGCCGATCTTCTGGTCCCGGTCGCCGTCGCCACGACCATCGTGACCACAACGATCGTATTGAGCGGGATGAGACAATCGAACGTCACCAACATCGCCATAGTCTCCGTGACGATTTTCGCCTTGCTGATATTCGTGGTCGCAGGCCTGCCATCGGTGCGTGAATTCGGAACCGCTAACCTTTCACCGTTGTTTGGCGCCGGTGCGAGCGACTACGGCCCATTGCATGGCCTGCTCTACGCCTCGGCACTGATGTTCGTTGCGTATACGGGCTACGGCCGGATTGCCACACTTGGCGAGGAAGTGCGAGAACCGAGGCGGTCGATTCCACGGGCGATTGTGGTTACCCTCGTTGCGTCGGCTGTGCTATACATCGCTGTTGGCTTTGTGGCGATAGGTGCGGTGGGCTCGCTCGAGCTGGCCCGTGCCACGGAAGGTGAGGCGGCCCCGCTCGAGGTTGTGGCACGTGGTTTTGCTCTGCCTGGTGTGCAGTGGGTTGTGGCTCTAGGCGCCATGACGGCCATGGTGGGCGTGCTACTCAACCTCATCCTGGGGCTCTCGCGTGTGCTACTCGCGATGGGACGACGTCGAGATATGCCGGTTGCCGTGGCCCGGCTGGACGCGTCCCATGCCCAGCCCTACGTGGCTGTGTGCGTGGTGGGGCTGGCGGTGGCGGGCTTGGCCGCCATCGGCAGCGTCGAGACGACGTGGACGTTCAGTGCGTTCACGGTTCTGATCTACTACGCCATCACGAACCTCGCCGCTCTCCGGTTGGCCGAGGAAGACCGGCTCTATCTCCGCGTGTTCTCCTGGTGCGGTCTGGGTGCCTGTCTCTTCCTGGCGTTCTGGGTCGAG
>CAYTDU010000979.1:0-2345 GCA_964436395.1 uncultured Gemmatimonadaceae bacterium
TGCCGTTTGGAACTGCTTGCTGTGCAATCGAGTTCATGGCCACCGCTGCTGCGCGATACGATTTGTCCCGATTTGGGATGGAGCGTATGGGTTATTCGCCGCGGCAGGCTGACATGCTACTGTGTGCAGGTCGAGTACCGTTCAAGTTGGCGCCGGTACTGAGGCGCATCTACGATCAGATGCCGCAACCCAAATGGGTGATCTCCATGGGTGCCTGCGCCTCGACTGGGGGCATATTCGACACCTATGCGATGACGCAAGGTATCGATACGGTCATTCCTGTCGACGTATATGTCCCCGGCTGCCCGCCTAGACCAGAGGGGCTGCTTTATGCGATTATGCTCCTCCACAAGAAGATTCGTGGCGAGACCATGCTCGACAGCGAAATACGCGACGAGCACCCGCTGGCCCCTGGCGCACTCCGGATGCCCCTCGCCGATGTGGACGAACTATCGAAGGGTTTCGGTTCGTCAGTTCACCAGGAACGGTCGGGATGACTGAGTTGAACAGTTCGGTCGATGCACTGAGGAATGAATTCGGCGACAAAATCGGTGAGGCATACGTGTCTTGCGGTGATACGGTCGTGTTCATCGACTCCGAAGACGCTCTCGACATATTTCGCTGGCTCAGGGATGCGCCAGATCAATCATACGACTACCTGATCGATGTGACCGCGGTTGAACACAGAGATTTGAGCCGGCCGCTCGAAGTCGTGTACTTTCTCTGGTCGCTGGAGCGCAAAGTTCAACTCTGCGTCAAGATAGCGCTCCCGAAGACCGGGGAACTCGCCGTAGACTCCGTCGTGTCAATATGGCGCGGAGCCGACTGGCTGGAGCGTGAGACCTACGACATGTTCGGCATAGAGTTTCGCGGGCATCCGGACCACCGACGCATCCTGATGTGGGAGACCTACGCCGAGGGCTATCCGTTGCGCAAGGATTTTCCGCTGCGTGGTCGCTTCTCACGTTCGGAACAAGTACGGCAGGCTCTCCACGCCAATCCAGAAGCACACTATTCCTTGGAAGTGCTCGAGATCGCGGATGCGCTCGGTGACTTGCCTGAGGACATGAAAGAAAGACTGGCAAGAGGGGAACGGGGTGTTGTCCCGAAGGCCGAGGAGACCGACGATAATGGGTGAGAAGAAATCGGTCGAACTCAATCTGGCCACGCCCGGCATCGACTCTCAGGGACGCCCGATTCGGATCCCTCTGGGCGTTGCCGAAGGTGGAGAAGGTATCGGTGGAGAGGACCTACTCCTCAACATCGGACCGCAACACCCGGCGACCCACGGTGTTCTGCGCCTGTTGGTCGAACTGGACGGCGAGGTGGTAAGACGTGTGATTCCACACATCGGATACCTCCATTCCGGTTTCGAAAAGCTGGGTGAATATCGATTCTACAACCAGATCATCCCGATCACCGACAGGATGGACTACCTCGCACCGATGTCCAACAATGTCTGCGTTGCAATGGCAGCGGAGAAGTTGATGGGCATAGAGATCACCGAACGCTGCAAGGTCTTGCGCGTGATCGCGTGTGAGATGAGTAGAATCATGTCGCACATCGTATGGCTCGGTACCACTGCCATCGATATCGGTGCGATGACCCCGTTCCTTTGGCTCTTCCAAGAGCGGGAAAGGATGTACGACCTTCAGGAGGCCTGGACGGGCGCTCGCATGACTTCGTCGGTAACGCGTGTCGGTGGCCTGATGGCAGACATCCCCGACGGGTTCGAGGCCGAACTGCGCAAACGAAACAAACACTTCATCGAGATTCTCGACGAAGCAGAAGTCATGCTGACGAGAAACGCGATCTGGTGCGGTCGGACGCAGGGAATTGGAATAATGTCAGCCGAGGACGCGGTAAACTACTCGCTCTCCGGCCCAATGCTTCGTGCCAGTGGCGTTCCATTCGACGTACGGAAAGATCGGCCTTATCTGGACTACGAAACGTACGATTTCGACGTTCCTATCGGGGAACGCGGCGACGTGTATGACAGGTATCTGGTGAGAATTGAAGAAATGAGGCAATCAGTCCGGATTGTCGATCAAGCGCTGGACCGTTTGCCAGATGGTCCCATCAACGTTGCCGACCCGCGCGTCATACTCCCGGATAAGTCAGCAACGATGAGCGAAATGGAATCCATGATCTTCCATTTCAAGAACGTCATGGATGGCGTAAAAGCTCCCGTCGGCGAAGCATACGTAGGAATCGAAAATCCCAAGGGCGAATTGGGCTTCTATTTCGTTTCTGATGGATCTGCAAAGCCCGAGAGATTCAGGATTCGCCCGCCCTCGTTCATAAACCTTGCGGCGCTGCCGAAGATGGCCGAGGGACATTTGATA
>CAYTDU010000980.1:0-2340 GCA_964436395.1 uncultured Gemmatimonadaceae bacterium
GTAGATACTTCTGGATTCTTGAACTGCTGAGCGAGGTAAGCAGCCTGAGAATAGGCCGAGCGTACCTCTAGCAGACCTCCACCAGTTGCCAAACCGTACCGGGACCTACCTGCCAAACTGCCATCATTCAAAGAGGTGATCCTCGCATCCCAAGAGCGCTCTACGTGGTGGAAAAAATCCACGCAATAAGCGTCAAAGATCGACCCCCCTGGGTATTGCAATGAGTACGGCCCAACATAATACCGATCAGAGACAACATTGCCCGGATTAACATAGTTCACAGTTCTCGAATCCGTCTGCCCCACCGCCGGAGCCGCAACCATCACCAGTACTGCTGCCGCAACCACACCTCTAAGCCACTTCATACGAGCCTCTCTCGCTCAACCAGATTGAAGGGTAAGTTTCGCTGCCGATACCCTAGAGCATCTTCCGTGCCGAGTTGGTGACCACAGTCACAGTATTCAGACATCACCAATCACAGCGTCAAAGTGTTGCTACCAAACGACTTACAGAAACGACACGTCGGTTTTCGGGCGTTTTGCACGCATTTGGGCCTCACGTTCTTCTAACAACCGTTGCCGGTCTGTGACACAATAATACAGCAGTAGTTGCGGTCAGACTACAGAGTTTTCCACATAGGTCATTCCCATAAAAGACCGTAGAAAACCCCGAAAACGACCCCAACCAAACGGAATTGAACCAAATGGTGGTGTACCCAAACCACCTGGATAACTTTCAAGTACCCTTACTTCGATTCACAAGGTCTAGTCAGAATGAGTCCTCCGACAGCTATCCCTATCATCTTCCACGAAGAATACGAGTTCGACATTGGCGCTCATGTGTTTCCGACCCAGAAGTTCCGGCTCGTCCGCGATCGTCTGATAGAGGAAGGCACGATAAGCGAGACAGACATCGTCCGGCCCGATCCAGCCACGGACGCCCAGGTGGAACTGGTACACACCGCTGAGTTCGTCGCGAAGATCAACGAAGACGCACTGTCGTACCAGGAACAGATGATTCTCGAGGTGCCATTCTCAAACGGCCTGCGGGATGGCATGTGGCTGTGCGCAGGAGGGTCGATCTTGGCCGGACGTTTGGCATTGCAGCACGGATTGACATCTCACATCTGCGGGGGATTTCACCACGCATACGCAGACCACGGAGAAGGTTTCTGCCTGATCAACGACGTCGCAATAGCGATCCGTGTGCTGATTCAGGAAGGACTTGTCGACCGGGCATTGGTGGTCGACTGTGACGTGCACCACGGCAACGGTACCGCCGCGATCTTCGCCAACGACCAGGTCGTCTTCACCTTCTCCATGCACCAGCAACATAACTATCCACCTTACAAACCACCGAGTGATCTCGACCTCGGCCTCGAGAACCGTACGGGTGACGATGAGTACCTCGCACTACTCGACCTTCATCTACCCAAGATCCTGCACGACCACCAACCTCAGATCGTCTTCTATTTGGCCGGTGCGGATCCCTATCGGGAAGATCAACTGGGCGGCCTGGAGCTCAGCATCGACGGCCTGCTGAAACGCGACCAAATGGTCATCGACGCCGTGCGGGACTTTGGAATTCCTCTCGCAACCACGACAGCAGGTGGATACGCAATCTCGAGAGAAGACACCGTCGAAATTCACTGCAACACAGTGAGGGGCTGCAAGGAGCGTTTGGGCCGGGAGAATGCACAGAAATGAGATGGGAGACTATTAGACGACTAGTCTCCCAATGAGAACCGGCGACCCGGTAGAGCCGGCTGAATGACTAGATGGGCGTCACCATCGGCAACCCTTTGAAGGGTTTGTCGTCGGGAACGTACAATTCGCTGCGGCGAGCAAGCAGGCGCTCCGTGTAATCAATCCTCTCTTCGACTGCTTCTAACCGTTCCGCCGTACGATCTTCGAGTTCGTTCATGTACTGATAGTTGTGATCTTCGAACTCGGCGAGCCGTCGCTCCAGCAACCGTTCCAGATCACTACCATCTAATTCTGCACCGCGAAGCACTCTGCGCTTGTAAGCCTTGAATGTGATCGGTACGGCGCTGCCGCTGACGATTATGCCGCATATCAGCACTGGAACAGCCTCGTAAGCGCCCGCTGAGGCAATGAGCACGCCGCCCAAAAGAAGTCTACTGAGAACTTGCCAGACCATACCGTTCCCTCATTTGGACTTTGCCCCTCTTACGGAGGAATTTGCCGGTTTGTTTCCGTCCGGGTGCTCCTGGCTCCGCAAATTGCGGCGTCGCCGGCGTGCGAACACCTAGACCCACCTCCTCCCCATACGTACCTTGCCTTCTCGACAGAATGCTCTGGCACCATGGTGTGGAATCGG
>CAYTDU010000981.1:0-2336 GCA_964436395.1 uncultured Gemmatimonadaceae bacterium
TCGCCGAAGTCGTCGTTGTGCGGGAGCCGCGCCACGTACCTGATCTGCCCGCCGTACCTCTCCATGATCTGCGGGAATGTCTCGTTATAGTAACGACGGCAATACGGACAGTCGTAATCGGTGAATTCAACGATTGTGACCGGTGCGTCGGCGGAGCCAATTGAATGCCGCGCATCTCCAACCAGCCGCTGTTGAATGGAGGACCTCTCCTGCTGCCGCGCTTGGGTAGTTTCGCTCTCACTGGAGCCACCGTCACGCGCAGCGGCACTCTGCTCCGAGCCGTACGATGATGCAAAGACGGCACCACCGCCAAACCCAACAAGAGCCACGGTCGCCGCGGTCACATAAAACTTCCGCACCGTTATCTGAATTACACCACCCTCCCGTAAAAAAAGCGGCATCAAGCCTCCGTTTGTCTGGTGTCCGCTTGGTCGCAATCTAAAGCAACCAGGCCTCGGCACACAGTTGCGAGTTTAGGGTCGTGTCGGTTGGGTCCGGTAATTGCACGACGATTTCCGGTTGTCTGCGGCGATTTCTGGGAACGGGCTTCGAGCGAACTGGAATCCTGAAGCCGGATCCTGTATTGTGCTCCGTCCGATATCCCCTGAACTGAATAGGAATGGACCGGATGGCAGTTGAGTACTCGACAGAGCTGTGCAAGAAACTGGAGCGACGTTTCGGCGAACTGGAGCTGCATAGACCATTTCGCGTCGAACGGTACGACGCTGGTGATGAGCTCGAATACGAGGTCCATCCGACCCAGGCTGCAGCACAACCCGGCCGAATCAGACTAGCAATAGAGAAGTTCGTGGGCGGTGGGTTTGCGGGCCAGGTATATCGTGTGCGAGTCCTGGAAGCGGACGAGACGCTCGATGGACTGCTACCTCCAGGCGGCGTGTTTGCGCTGAAGATTCTCATCCCGCCCAGCGGAGGGTCTCTATTCTTCAGGAATGTGCTTCACTACGTCGGATTTCAGGGCGCTTTTCAGCTTCAAACCAACCCGACGGCAGCGCGTGCGGGGGCGTTGTGGCAGAAGTTCATTAGGCGCGGTGCCCGCGTGAGGTTTGGCGAAGATTCGTGTGTGAACGACGTGCATTGCACATTTGTCGATCGAACCCTAGGCAGCTGCGGCGAAATCAGTGATTGGATAGACGGTCGAGTGTGGCAGCTGGAAGTCGACGACCGTGTCGACCTACTGAAGCGTTGGAGAAAGGGTAAGCCGGTTGACGAGACCCAATTGGGCTCGCCGGAATACCGCGCGAAACGGGACTTCATGACATCGTTCGTTCGCCTTCTGAACGACATGGGCGCACACGAGTTTGCGCGTCAATACGAATGGACGACCTGCAAGAGCCAGCCGAACTGCCTCAAACGGTCTTCTACAGAAGAAAACCCCGAGGCCGGACTCACGGCGGTTGATTTCAGAGCCGGGCTGACGCTGTTGCCGTTCCTACCAATGAGTCCAGGCGACTTCCTGCTGATTCTGAAGGGGCTCGGCCGGGGAAGTCTGGTTCAGTTCGACCGCGGGAACCTGCACAAGCTCAGGAAATTCACCGAGCAGCATGCTGAATACTTCTCCGACATGGGAGAGTTGCTCGAAGAACTCGAAAATGCCGAAAAGCTCTACCGCGACTCACTGATCGATATCACGCACCACCACTTCAGGCTGCTGTTCAGTCGTTCATTGTGGAGACAGATATTTGCCAGCGCCGTGACGGGATGGCGGGTACGCGGCCTGATCGATGAGTCAAACGAGAAAGCCATTCGTGGACGGGCGTTTGTGGTGCTGCTCTTCCAAGTCCTCGGGATGTTGCCCTTCGTGGGACGAGCGATCATCAAGGCATGGGGAGAGGCAGACTACCGCCGCCATTACGGCGCCATGATAAAGAGCCCCAGCTACCTCAGGTCAGCATTCAGGGGCAAGATGCTCGAACGCGTCGTGAGCTGGCACAGATCGGGGCGGGTGAAGGAACAAAAGGCCGAAAAGGTTGCGAGTAGTGGGTTGTCGTTCTTCGGCAATGCCGTGGTTTCGTTCTTACCGCTCGGGATTCATAGGTGCTTGACCGACGCCGCGTATTTGAATGAGAGACTCTACTACCTAACGATCCGCCCGGTCAAACTCTACTTCGACGCCGAAATGCGAGAGCAGTGGCTGCGTGATATGGTGTCCGAGGGAAAGAGGAAGCGCATAATAAGTGAGGACGATTCCAAGACGATCCTGTCACGAATCAAGGAACCTTTCATCCAGAAATATCTGAAGTCGCTGGCCGTGCATGTATGCACGGCCAGCGACTTCAGATATTTCTGGATGAAAGGTTCCTTGATTCGTGAAATAT
>CAYTDU010000982.1:0-2336 GCA_964436395.1 uncultured Gemmatimonadaceae bacterium
GGGGCGGTTCAATCGTTTCCGCCGCGGTCGCTTTCGGGAATGATATGGTGGACCTCAACCTTCACCCCCCGATAGCGATGACACACAGCAGTGACGTGCCGCCGCGATGAGAGCTGCAATCCCTGCATCATTCGAGAATGACATAGCGAAATCCTCACGCGATGCAACCAACGCGGATCACGGCCTAGGCAGAGGGCGAAGCTCTACTATCCCACTGTCGGTAGAGCCAGATGGTCGCGCCAATCTGAAACCCGAGCATCAAGCCAACAATGAGGCCGATGATCGCCCCACCTAAGAGACCCTCGAACGCATTTCCGAATAGCAGCGCGGTAACCGGATCTTGCGTGGCTGCCAACAAGGCAGTTCCCATGGTCGCCGCTATGGCGACGACGACAAAGGACACAAGGACCGCACGAATGATTTTCCGAGCGTCACGCTCGAAGTCGTAGAGGAGCATGCCAAGCACGACACAGAGCGCACAGAGAACGGCTCCAAACACCAGGAGACCGGATCTCTCAACCACCGGGATCGGATCCCTCCAGAAGAGGAGAGAGCCGAGGACGCCCACAGGGATGCCGGCAGTCATGCAGCCAAGTATCCCGCCCACAAAGTCGTTGAGCACCACTGTGGATCCGGAGCCAACTCTTGCGCGATGACGGAACCAGAGTATTGACAACTGGCTTGCCGCTCCAAGCATGGTTCCCAAGAGCGCAGCGCAGATGAAGATCCTGGGAACTATCGTGTAATCGACGCGAGGCATTGCCCGGAACGTGAAGTACCACACTAGTCCGATTGTCAGCCCAGCCAGAGCCCCACCTGCCAGCCCACCGTAGAGGCCCCTGTCAAATGACGGTGCGAGGCGAAACGGCTCGTGCACCCGGAGTTGACGTCGCTTTCTCTCCTTTGCGGTGCCGATCAACGAGATCGTAATGGGAATCAGCGCGACAAACTCATGAAAGGAGATCGTCTTGCCATTTGACCTGAAGAGAAGAGACCAGGCAAATGCGCAAAGCGAAAGCAGGAAGACTGCAAACAAGACCCGAGACCGACTGACCATGGTTTGCCCCGATGAGTTGTGCTGTGGCGCCCAGTCAACGAGATGTCCCAATGTGTCAGCGCACTCACTCTTGGTCACTCTACCGCGCTCAGGCAGCCATGTCTACCGCCAGGCAATCCATCTGACGGGCCATCTGACAATGTTGGTTGGTATCTGGAGTTCGAGATCCCATGGCTATTCCCCACGCCCGCAAGCTTCGGAACCGGTCGCCGCCGCAACAGAGATTGAATCCACGGGCTCGGGGCACGCGACTGAAGGTAGCACCGTGGCGTCCCAGATGCCAGCATGGGTCCCCCGGGCCAGGAACTCCGTGATTGTCCAGGAAGTCCTTGTCTCGCGGCGATAGGTGAGAACGGGATAGGTGGTTAGCGGCCTTCGGTCACGCAATCGATGTCGCCTGCGGAATCGCCCTGCGGTTTTGCGTCTCCAACATCTCGCGCTCCATCGCCGTGAACCGCGCGGTGCGGACCCGCATGTCGCGGTGTTGTGGGAGAGGGGGGGTAATCATCCCCTCAACTCGCTTGGCCGGTCGTCTAGCCACTCGCCTCTGCCGGGGGCTTTCCCCAGAGATTGTACTCGTACCCAAACTCCGATAGGCGACGAAGGACTGCATCGTCACGCGCAGCTTCCGCCCAGTTCATCGCCATGAAGATGGATCGAAAGGCCCTACGGGCGATTGCATCCCTGTCAACAGTGAGTTCCTCGGTCGAGGACTGAACGACAAGGAGAATGTCATCGTCGAGGACGGAACTCGGTCCAGTGTCGGCGAAGCCGTGGGAAAAGTGGATCCATGGCACACCCCGCACCCCACGAAGGGAGATCTCCACGAGTAGCGGACCGGTCAGTCCACTCCATCCAATGGTGTGGCGGGCATGCTCAAGGAAGACAAGCACGTCGCCAAGAAAGCGATTGAGGTGAATCCCGGCTGCTACGTCCTGGTCGGCAGCTCCCTCAATCTCAACCGCGTAGTGATGTAAGCCCCAGATGCTTACCTCCAGTGAGGAGAAGCGGTCCAGAGGGCTAGCTATGATGACACTCTCGTGCTGAGAGATCGGTCGCCCCTGGAGGCGGGGGAATCTCCTTTGGCGCCAGGGGACACCGGACCGCTGCAAGTGGTCGTACAGCGGGAGTTGTTCGCACACATGCTTGTTCGGATAGCGGGGAACGATAGACAGCTGGAGCTACGCGCCCATCCCCGCGCGGCGGGTTTCGGAACCCACACACGACTTCCTCGCTAGACTCATGAATCGCGGCTGTGTCCGATCCACGGGTTCCTCCC
>CAYTDU010000983.1:0-2324 GCA_964436395.1 uncultured Gemmatimonadaceae bacterium
ACAAAGGGGCTCCCCGAAGAACGCCTCACCCAGTTGGATCAACTCTTCGAGCCGACGAGCCAAACCCAGCCAGCATCGCAGGCACCTGATGATTAGCCCAAGTTAGACACTTCGCAAGCCAAATCGGGCCCCACGGGGCCATCAGGGCCGGTTCGGCTCGAAAGTCGTGACTACATTTGCGCGACCTCTTCGAGGTATCTCAGCCGCTGGGGAAGCATTAACCCCAAGCGGTTCAGCAGGACGCGTTGAGCGCGGTCCGGCGTCGTCACGCACCGGACGTGCACTGTCTTACCCACTCGGCCATCGCGGGTCACCGTCGGCAGAACCACATCGCCGCTCTTGATCTTTGCGAACTCCTCCACCACCGTGCGAGGAGCATCGCCCAATCCCGCACCCCGCATCCACTGGGCCAGGGCCTTCCATAATACGTACGCCAGGAAGCAGATCAGAATATGAGCGAGGACGCGATCGGGCTTATGATGCCAGATCGGGCGGATCTCCATTTCATCCTTCGTGACCCTGAACGCCCACTCCGCCTCAGTGAGTTGAATATACCGTTTCCACAGCATCGCTGGGTCGGTTTCGGTCAGATTGGTTCGCAGCAGGTAACACCCTTCCGACAGGGACGACCACTCGGACCATCGCTGGTTGCGGGTCCAGGTGATGGATAATCGGGCCTTACCCGTCGGTCGACGGATCGGTTCGATCTTCACATTAAACGCCCCGGCACCTCGCCAATACTGGCACTGGAGTCGTCCCAACCGGCGATTCGCCACACCCGCATCCTTCAGGCGTCCGCCTTCGGCCGAGGCCTGCATCCGATTCAACCCCGCCTCCATCCGTTCACAGAATCGCTCGTGCATCGCCTTCTCCTTCTCGCGGCGATCACGGCTGCGCGTCAAAATGAAGGTCTCTGCCCCATCCGGTCCGGGCACCAGCTTCACTTCCACACCGGCCTGAACCTCATGCCAACCCTGATCGAGAAGTTGCTGCTCAAACCGCTTCAGCATGGCCTTGGGCGTCCCCACGATGTAGGAGCCACCACGTGAACGAAGGAATTTCAGGTTGTCCTCGCTGACCATCCCACGGTCCATCACCCAGATCCGTTGAGCTTGGCCGTACTTCGCCTCCATCGCCTGTACAATCGTCTCGATCGTCGTGGAATCGTTCGTGTTACCCGCAAAGACCTCGTAGCCCAGTGGAATCCCGTCGTCAGTGACCACCAGGCCGATGCATACCTGCGGACAATCCGGGCGGCTGTCCCTCGAGTAGCCGCGTTGAGCCATCGGGTTGCCCAGGCACTCGCCCTCGAAGTACGTGCTGGTGATATCGTAGAGCAAAAGCTCATACTTCAGGTCGAACAGGTCGCCCAAACGCTCTTTCAAATGCTTCTCGATGGCCTGCTTGTGCGGCAGCAGTGCGTCCAAGCCTTCGTACAGCCGTCGTGTGTGCACCTGTTCCACCGTCACCCCCAGAAGGTCCTCCAACGCCGTCCGACGGTACCAGGTATCCGCGATGTGTAACTCGCTGGAAGGCTCACAGAAACGGGCGATCGTCAGAATCGATGCCACCACCGGCCATGGCACGTCTTCGTCTCCCGTCGGCATATGCTGTGACAACAGTTCATCCAGCTTCAGCAGTCGCCATAAGCCCAGAGCCAGCCACACATCACCGAAGTCCCGCATCCGTTCCAGGCGAACACCTTTGATCCGGACCAGTTCCACGTCGTCGTCCGGCTCCGGATAACGCGGCGGATCGAACAGCGTGGGCGAGGGACGGTCCTTCTTGTCAAGCCGTCGGCCCAGTTGAACCCAGCCGTTCCGCTCGCTCTTCTTGAGTTCGCCCAGGTAGGCCACCACGCGATGACGGGAACCTCGGGCCGTTCGGTAAGATTCAACCAGGGCCCAGTAGGTGTGCTTCTTGCCGTTCTTGCGACGCTCGAGCCGCTTGAGAAACATCATGCATCCTTGCCGTTCAGAACTACGTCCTTTACGACAAAGATGCCACATAAAAAACGAAATGACAACAACCAAGGTCGTGACTACATCGCCATCGCGAACACGAAACCCCACGGACGTCCCCGCCAACGCCATCCTACACCATGAAAAAACTTGAAAATCGCTCGCAGGTGTCTAACTTGGGCTAAGCTTGCTTAGCTCCCGCGCGGGTCGGCGCTTGGCCGCGGTCACCAGACGCCATCCATCCGCGCATGGAGCAGGAGTCTCTGAGAGGGTGTGTGAGAAGCCATTCCAGAGCCGCATCCCCGGCGCCGGGATCGGGAGGGGGGTGATACGCCGCGGGGCGGGACCTTAAATGTTGCGGGA
>CAYTDU010000984.1:0-2321 GCA_964436395.1 uncultured Gemmatimonadaceae bacterium
CGGGACCCAATAACCACGTGGAATCCTTCTTGATGGAACCGTCGGGAAATCGATGCTCCAATCCCCTTTCCTCCACCCGTCACGACGACCGTCTTTTGAGCGTTCATCATGGCTCCTCGCTCTCTTCGCTTCTCTAGATCGTCATCGCAGAGAACCCGCCATCCACTGTGATCTCTGCTCCAGTGACGAACGTGGACGCATCGGACAGCAGCCACAGGACGGCACCCACAAGCTCTCGAGGCTCACCATACCGTCTCATGGGTGTATGCCCCAGAATTGCAGCATTGCGCGCCTCGTCGATGAAATGAATCTTGCTCCATTCCGTAGGGAAGAATCCAGGTCGTAGGGCATTCACTCGAACGCCAGAACTCGCCCATTCGCGAGCGATGTTCTGCGTCAGGTTGCGAACCCCCGCCTTGGCCACAGAGTACGCAAACGCTTTGGAGAGCGGCGGTCCGGCTGAGGCTGACGAGATGGTCACAATGGAACCCTTGCTCTGCCCGACCATATAGCCGCCGAAGCTCTGCAAACCCAGCATGGTGCCCGTCAGCTGCACATCCAAGATAGCGTGCCACTCCTCCAAGGAGATCTCCGAAAACGGGGTGGGCGCGTTCAGGTTAGCACCGAATACTGCGAAATCCAGATCCCCAAACTCGGCAAGAATCGCATCCAACGCTCGCTGATAGTCCTGCTTCGACGTAACATCCGCCTCAATCGCTATCGCTTGTCCCCCCTCAAGATGGATCTCGTCCGCGACATCTTGAGCTTTCCCCAGATTCGCATCCAACAGCGCAACCTTGACCCCCGCTCTTGCCAAGCTGCGCGACATCTCGCTCACGAGGTGGCCGCCAGCGCCGGTGAGTGCCGCCACCTTGTCTCGTAGGCCGAAGAGCTCAGCTAGATAGTTGTCCACGTCCTGTGATCCTCCTCTGCGAGCTGGTGCATCTCTGTGCCACGACTACTCTCCGCGGTTCTTAATAAAGCGAGCAGGTACGCCCCCCACAATGGTATACGGTTCCACATCACGCGTGACCACCGATCCTGCTGCGACAATGGCCCCCTGACCGATGCGGACTCCGCCAACCACGGTAGCGTTTGCACCAATCCAAACATCGTTCCCAGTGATGATCTCGTCTCCGACGTGCCCCTGAGCATTGATAGGCTGGTCCAACGAACTGGTCACATGGTCGCTTGCGCGCATGACGACATTGGGCGCCACCAATACGTCGTTGCCTAGAACAATGCGGCCACCACTGCATGCATTGATGAAGACGTTGGCATTCAAAGCCACACGATCCCCAATCTTGATCACCCCGTCATCGCACGCCGCCAGCGTACACTGCCGCCAACAGCTGAAGTGATTCCCTATGTGTATGTTCAGTGGGCCATGCACAAGCAGTCCTGAACCGATATTGGCTTGTTGCCCGAGCTGTCCAAGACGCCGACCGAAATGCCAGCGCCTCAGCGTGTACCCTGTCTTGCCTGGTGCAGGATTGACAAGGAATTCCACATGGGTCACCAGCTGCGCGAAGACGGAACGAACCAACGCCCGAGCCCTGCACAGGAAGCCGGAGATCCTCATTTCGGGGGCTTCCTTGCCAGAGCTCGCAACCACCATGAAGGGCACTCCTTCGTCAGATGAGCTTCATGCCCCCGAACGGCGTCCTGCAGCGCTGGATCAGGTATTGCTTCCAATGCAGGTCCACCTCTCGGAGGCGACACGGCGATCGGAGAATCGAGAGCTGGGATCGCATTTCGCAGTCTGCGGAGCAGCCTATGCCAGACATAGGACTCTCTCCTCAGCTGCCGCAGATCCTGTCCGTGATAAGTCAACTCGATGTCAGTGAGGTTCACTTTCCCAAGCAGCTCCCGCATCGCAGGCTTGTCGAAGAAGAGAAGATGCGGTTCGTTGATCCTCTTGAACTCATGGTCACGACAGGGCACCTCAATGAATGCCGTTCCGCCCGGATTCACGAACCGGAGTACATCGCGCAAGAACGAGACAGGAGTTGAGCTGTGCTCCAACACATGACTCATGATAAGCAAGTCGAACCCCATCTCCGACTCCGGGATTTCCTGCAAACGAGTATACGCACGCGCGCCCAGTTCACGCAAGCGCTCGTGCATTGCCAGATCCGGTTCGACAGCGACGTACAAGGGCTTGGGGTCTTGTTCGAGGTAGCGCTCACAGAAGAGGCCCGGGCCTGGCCCGATCTCGAGAACCGAAACGGGAGAGAGCTGCCGCGACGTGAGGAAGGCTCTTACATGCTGTACACGCAAATGCGCCATCCCCGCGAAGAACAGCAATGCGCTTTCTGTCG
>CAYTDU010000985.1:0-2321 GCA_964436395.1 uncultured Gemmatimonadaceae bacterium
AACTGCGCGGGCATTCGACAGGAGTGTCGCGGCGAAGTTCTCTCTTCGCTCACTCGCTACCCTCATATACATGATTACTGCTGCGGCACCAACTACAACTGCTGCCACCACAATCAAGGTCTTCTGTTTTTGCTTGATCCATGCGACGATACGGTCAACCGGATCAGTTTCTTTTCGTTCTGTAGGAGCAGTCACGCAACCTCTTCTCTGCCGACGTCAAACTAATCCCTGGCACAGCTCCAGGACAAATGCTCTGACCAAACGGTCATACACGCCCCTGGGGTGATTCGAACACCCGGCCAACGGTTTAGGAAACCGCTGCTCTATCCACTGAGCTACAGGGGCAACGAAGCGAAAAAGCTAACCAGAATAGGGCGGCTATCCAACTCCCCTGTACTTCTATTCTGACCGCGGATACTTCAACACGCTGAAAACGTCAAAACCGTGGAGTCTCTCTCGACCACTGAGAAAGGCGAGTTCCACCAAAAAGCTGAATCCAACCAGTTCCGCACCCGCATCGGAGACCAATTTCGCAGCAGCCTCTGCAGTCCCTCCAGTGGCAAGCAGGTCGTCCACGACGAGCACGCGCTGACCCGGCTCAATTGAGTCAATGTGCATCTCGATGGCGTCGGTCCCGTATTCGAGCGAGTAATCAGCCCGGCGGGTCTTCCATGGAAGCTTTCCCGGTTTACGAGCCAGCACCAGCCCCGCACCTAACTCCATCGCCAAGGGTGCGCCAAAAATGAATCCACGAGACTCAATAGCCATCACGCGTTCAACGCGAAGGGCCCTAACCGGCTCCGCAAGCTGCTCAACAGCCAAACTCAAAAGTTCCTGATTCAGCAGTAGCGGCGTGATGTCGTAAAAGAGTATTCCGGGTTCAGGAAACTCCGGGACTTCTCGCATGGAATCGTACAGACGAGTGATTGGTTCCGATGACATTTGGATTCCCCGATAACTATCTGATATCGAACGACTTAAAGCTGCCAACCTCATTTGGACAATTAGACTTTTCCACATTATCGACAATCGCGAACCGAGGGCCGGTCCTCAAGGACGTATCAAATACGGACAGTTGTTCTGCTGTGCCGATGCCCAAGACTTCAACCCGCCCATCTGGCAGGTTCCTGGCCCAGCCAGCTATTCCAAGCTGTTCCGCTCGCCGGAGCACGAACCATCGGAAGCCCACACCCTGCACTCTGCCAGAGATCAACCACATGTATGCAATGCGATCCGCGTTCACTGCCCTTCCCCACCGCCTTCCGGAACTTTATCGCATGAAGGTTTCACTGTTGCAGCGGTTTCTAACACAGAGTATCCCCTCGTTTCACACTTTCTTGATATCCGTATTTGCCGACGAGTGGCACGAATTGTACCTCGCCCATTTCACTCGTGACATACTTGCTGCCATCCCTTACTAGCAGACGCAGAATCTGAGTTCCTCTCACTTCCACGGGGATCACTAAACGCCCGCCATCCTTCAACTGGCGCAAGAGCGGTTCTGGCACGTCCGGGCTCGCCGCTGCCACGAGAATAGCGTCGTACGGCGCAAATGGCCGCCACCCCAATGAACCATCTCCCTCGAGTACGGTCGCCGTCGAAAACCCTGCTTCTGCCAACGCATTTCTCGCACTGCCGGCCAGCGAAGCTATCCTCTCGATGGTAACGACTTGGGCGGCAACCTTTGTGAGCAGCGCGGCTTGGTATCCGGAGCCCGTTCCAACCTCCAGCACTCGTTCAGTGCCAGAAAGCCGCAGCGATTCCAGGTATTTGGCCTGCGTCGTGGGTTGGGAGATAGTCTGGCCATGCCCAATCGGGAGCGACACGTCCTCATATGCGCGCCTTCGTAGCGCCTCAGGCACAAACAGATGACGCGGCACCTCTCCAAATGCACGCAAAATTGCGAGATCTTCTATGCCGTTCGCCCTCAAGACCTCCACCAACCGTGATCGATAACCGCCGTAGCTGTCGGCTATTCGGCCAACTTCCATTTATTGACCTCTTTTAGCCTCTGGTAGTCCGTCATGTCCGTCTGCAGCGGTGTGACCGAGATGTATCCGTCTTCGATGGCTTTAAAATCGCAGTCGTCGCCTCCGGTCCATGACAGCTTGCCTCCGCCAATCCAGTGTACGTTTCGCCCCCATCGATCTTCGGCATCGACCAGTGCCCCCGAATACCGGCGTTTGCCGAGAGTGGTAATTCGAACCCCCTTGATCTCATCGCCCGGTATCGCGGGGATGTTGATGTTCAACAACATCCCTGTTGGGAAATCGCGAATCTGGACGATCTGGCTCACTAGCTTCTCGACCCAGTCGCGATCA
>CAYTDU010000986.1:0-2320 GCA_964436395.1 uncultured Gemmatimonadaceae bacterium
GTTGTGCAGAAACACAATGGCCGCCCCGGCCCAGTTGCCGTGAGAGTAGACCTTCACCTCGTGTGAGGACTCCGGCGCCTTGTGTTGGGTATCAAGACGGCCGCATGCAACGTAAGTGCCTCCACCACCGGAGAACACGCGGACGGAGTCGATCTCCGTGTAGCTGCCATTGTAGGCTGCGCCTGCTGCGTAGTGAGACCAGGAGGCTTCGTATAGGTTCAGACCGGACGGGATTGTGTACGTGAACGTATCTGTACTAGTCGTTGTGTCGATAGCGATCAGAAGCTTGGTCGCGCTAGGGTACTGGAAGTGGTAGTAGCCAAGAGATGAGAGAACTGCGGCTGTGCTAAGCCCGATCTCCTGTGTGACTTGCACAAGGGCGTCACGCAGCGTTGTTGTCGTGATCTCCTCCTGGTGATAGCCAATCCACTGAACAAGCCGGCTTGTTGGCTCTGTCTTCGGATAGTAGGCCATGATCCATCCATCGGTACTGATGTAAACATGCGGCCACATGTCCTCGGTCAGATTGGGGAGCTCGAGCGTGCCGATGATGTACTCCGGTTCAGATGCCTCAATCCCGCTGAATGCCTTCTCGGATCGTGTGAGGTCTATCGCTTGGCCCATGTCGACATACGCACTGATCCCGGCTTCGTTGTAGGGGAATTCATCTGACCGCGCAGCCTGGGCGAAGGCCGGTAGGGTCAGTGACAGCAAGCCTCCGGAATCGCCCACTCCACCGCGTTCGGATTCGAGACTGCCAAAGCGCAGCCCAAACGCAACTGCGAGTAGTACCGCACTGACGATCACAGTTCCTTTCGCTATCCGTCGCAACATTCGTCCTCCCGTTCAGCCGTGCCTTCCACTCCGCAGGGTTGTTGGTCCTCCTCAGTCTCCGTTCCTCCTGATCTGTCACCAGTTGAGAGGTTTCCGGGGTCAGCCCTCATCATTCACGAGCTGCGGAGCTGCCAGTTCCATAACCTCCGATACAACGGCGTTTTCGATGAGTACGCGAGGGCGCACTGCCCTCGTCGCCGGGGCCAGGTCCGCCAAAGAGATCACAGCGGATGTGCTTGCACCATCCACTCGAATGCGCGCGACCGCCGCTGGGACACCGAGTTCACGGGCCCGCAGTAGGGCAAAGCTGTCTATAGCCGAGGCCCCTTCGACGAGGATCCGTTCCTTGGAAGTCTCTGCACCCGCGACAAGCTGAGCGGGTTCAGTGAGTCCTGCGTCCCAGCGAGCAACGTGCTCGCTCGTTTCGATCTCGATGGCACTTTCCGTTGCAGTGGATCGAGAAGCTTCCTGGAGTTCGGCCCCGGTTTCGTCTGCCCCACCCGTGATCGGCGACAGCTCATGTAGGGTCGCAGCCTCTCGTTCTGCTGGCGTTTCCTGGCCGGGGCTCGCCAAACTGGGCGCGCCGTGCGGTTCGCCCGAACTCGGATCTGAGACAACCTCTTGTGGGGACTCAATGATTGCCTGGCGTGGCTCCATGTCTGGGGGGGAGCTCGCGAAGTAGGGGGCAATGATGAACAGGACTATCCCTGAAAGGATAGAGGCCACTATCGAGGTGATGAGAGAAACCACCCAGCCTGCCGGTTTTCTCTGCTCTGCTGAAGGTGCCCGGTGAGGAGATGTTCTGGGCGGTACTGCCTGTCCCCTCCGGCGCCTCAAGAAGAGCCATATGAGAAGCACTACACCAACAAGGAGCGCCCCCGAAAGCGCAACCAGGAGCCGCATAGGAATCTGGCTCACGCTTTCACTCTTCTGTTCTGATTCACCGCAATGTTCCTCCAAGGACGCGGCGCCCACGCCCAAGGTCGATCATGCACTACACGTACGCAGCCACTGATTCTATGCTGTGAGGATTCCTGCAACAAACGTGTTGGGGGAGGTAGTGTTCACTGACACTGCACTGGCTCGAGGATTCGTGGCTGCGTCTGGTGGAGTCAAGCGGTTCAGTGATCTGCTCCCCTGTCTCGTATGAAGAGCGAGCAAGATGCGTTGGACACCGTCGGGAACTGAACCTGCGGGCATGTTGCCTTGCCTCCTCGACAGGCACTGAACGCTTCATCGAACCTACAAAGAGCAGCGGATCTGACTCCGGGGGCTCGTCTCGGCCATTAGAGAAGACCCGCGTCGCTTAGGAGCTGCCATAGGCCGACAGCTATGCAGACGAAAGAGACGAGAACAAGCGCCCAGGTCCGCATGTTCCCAGGAAGCGCGAACGTCCGATCCCCGATTGTGAAGACTGGCAGTGGGAGGGCAAACGCGATGCCTCCGGGGCGTGTGGATCCAATGGCGAAGTACTTCGTCCCTTGTG
>CAYTDU010000987.1:0-2318 GCA_964436395.1 uncultured Gemmatimonadaceae bacterium
TACACGATCATTCAACCTCGCGTGAGCCCTTCCCTGCCAAGCACGAGTGCCTCGCCTTTCAGTCGTCTCTTCGCATACGCGGTTGGAATTGACCCTTACACCAAGGCCGTTTCAGATGTCAATCAGGATCTTACCGGTGAAGGCTCCTATCACGGCAAAGGCATCTATGATGTGCGCGCTTTCAGCCGAGTGCTTTCCGGAAGATTTCCCGAAGAATGGTTGCTGAGCCATGACTTGATTGAAGGTGCTCACGTTCGAGTGGGCCTGGCCAGTGATATTGAGCTCATTGATGAGTTCCCGCAGGATTACCTGACATATACCAACCGACAGCATCGTTGGATCCGGGGGGATTGGCAAATCGCGGATTGGATCTTTTCACGTGTTCCCCAACCTGGAGGACGGCGAGACCCGAACCAGCTCTCCTGGTTCAACCGGTGGAAGATTTTAGATAACTTGCGAAGAAGTTTGGTACCCGCAGCCAGCCTGGGCTTGCTCACGGCCGCATGGCTGACCTCCCCTCAGATGGGATGGATCTCTTCCCTCGTGGTGGTTATTCAGCTGCTTTTCCAAACATTGGTACAGCCCTTTACCTGGGCGACCACCCACCATGGGCTGAAGAGCCTCTCCATCTCGAAGCTGGCTCACGACCTTTTGCGGACGGTCGTCGAAGCTGCACTGCTTCCCCATCAAGCAGGATTGGCCTTGAATGCCATTTTGCGGGTTTGGTATCG
The DNA here is from genome assembly GCA_964436395.1 of uncultured Gemmatimonadaceae bacterium. Classification (GTDB taxonomy): domain Bacteria; phylum Gemmatimonadota; class Gemmatimonadetes; order Gemmatimonadales; family GWC2-71-9; genus JBDGYW01. Next base: position 732 of record CAYTDU010000987.1, read on the forward strand.
CAGGCTCATCTCGCACCGGCGGATGATCGAGTGGACTTCGTCTCAGGTGACGCGTTTGAGCTCCCAGAAGCAACTGACAATGTTCATAATCTCAATGGGCCGAGTGAGCATCTTCAGCGGGATCGTGAGTTTGGTGGTACAGAGGTGGATGCCGGCGAGCCTCGCATTGGCCAGCCCTTGGCTCGTGTTGTGGTTCCTTTCCCCTCTTATCGGTTGGCTCTTGTCTCTTCGGCCGCAAGCGAAACTGAAACGATCCCTGCTTCCCGTAAGGGATATGATGTACCTAAGGAAGGTTGCACGACGGACATGGCGCTATTTCTCGGACTTTGTGAGCGAACGGACCTCCTGGCTTCCGCCCGACAACTACCAGGTCTCCCATCAGAACCAGCTGACAATGCGCACCAGTCCAACGAATATCGGTCTCTGGATGCTAAGCGCGTTGGCCGCGCAGGATTTCGGATATCTGACGGTGGACCAGATCGTAGAAACACTGACGCATACCATGGAGACTATCGGTAAGCTGGAGCGCTATGAGGGTCATCTGCTGAATTGGTACGATGTTCAAACACTGAGTCCACTCGAACCGCGCTACGTGTCCTCCGTGGACAGTGGAAACCTGCTTAGTGCCTTGTGGTCTCTTGAGCATGGGCTCGCGGAGCTGGTTCAGAGACCTCTCCTGGACAGGAGAGCCTTTGAAGGTCTGCGGGACACCGGAGAAATCCTGAAATCGCTCGCCGAACAGGAGGGCATTTCCGGTCCGGATACGAATGCCCTCGAGGAATTGAAGCGCGCCAGTGAAAGCTCGACGGATCGCATTGCCGAATCGCTTCACCTGCTGCGATGGGCGGAGGAGAGTGTAAGGATTTTGGCAGGCAAAGCGCGTGAGCCTGCCGAGGGTGTTACGGATACGGCCTATTGGGCAAGTCAGATGGAAAGGCAGGTATCAGCCTGGCTAAGGATCGCCGATCGCTATCTCACCTGGATCGAGATCATCAATGAAAAGACGGAAGAGGATATCGCCCAACTTGGGGTGGAAGCCCTGCTCGCCATCCGCCAGGATCTGAATCATGCGCCTTCGCTTCACGATCTTGCGAATGGACACATCGGCTGTATCCCGATCCTCCAATCGATCCGGAAGGAGGCTCCATCCGCTGCAAGTCCTCTTCGCGAATGGCTCGACCGTGCTCTTGAGGCTTTCGAAAAATCGAAATGGCTGGCCGGTGAAATGCTGGGTCTGTACGACCGGCTCATCCGGGATGGACGCGAGTTATCCGAATCCATCAACATGCGCTTTTTGTATGATACTAAACGACGGTTGTTCTCGATCGGCTACAACATCTCCGAAGGCCATCTGGACCGCGCCTACTACGATCTGTTGGCGAGTGAAGCGCGGCTTGGAAGTTACGTCGCAATTGCTCGGGGGGAGGTTCCGATTGAGCATTGGTTTTCCTTGAGCCGACCCTACCATAAAATAGGCCGGCGACGAGTGCTGCTCAGCTGGACCGGATCCATGTTCGAATATTTGATGCCGCTGCTTCTCCAACGATCCTACGGGCACTCGCTCCTTGACAGGGCGGCGAAGGAAGC
>CAYTDU010000988.1:0-2316 GCA_964436395.1 uncultured Gemmatimonadaceae bacterium
TTTTCCGGGTTGTTCCCCTGGGCGCGGATCGCTTCGTTGAGCTGATCTTGGGTGATGCGCCCGCTCTTGAAGAGGATGTCTCCAAGTCTTTGTCGGCGATTCACCAGGTAGGCGTGTGTAATTCTGCCGCTATCGAGGTAGATGTGTCCCAGATTCGTTTGATCTGAGACAGAAAGCCTGCCGGTCTTGCAGCCTAGTGAGAGAAGCTGAAGAACGTCGGCTAGCGACGCTTCATCGAGGCTCCCGTTGATGGCCACTAATTCAGTCCTTCGTCACGCTGCTTTGTGCTGGTGTGTCTGCCTCTATTGAACCTATCTAAGATACCCGGTTCTTCAGACACTCGTTCAACGTTGACGATCAATTCCTCTATTCGTTTGTCGCCTTGGCCGGATGGGATGTTTATCTGCACAGTTGTGGCGGCGGCTCCCAGTCGATCCAATACACCTTGCGGTACAGTGATGTCATATTCACCCGGTGGAATGCTCACTGAGTAGAATCCTCCGTCACTGAACGTCACCAGGGTGATGGTTCTGCCGATAGTGAGATTCCGCAGCTCCACCGGGACTCCGGGGAGTCCTTCGCCGTCGAACACCACGAAGCCGCTGATTTCCGCACCTATGACGATCGGCACGTGTATGGTCTGGTAGCTGTTCGGCGTTGGGGACACAGCGATGCGGTTGTTCAAAGGCACGAGACGAGGATCGTCAAAGGACAGCGGGTCCACATCAATGAACGAATCCTCGTAAGGGAACAGCTCCCAAGTGGAAAAGTGACCTGTCGCGTCAGTTATCTCGTGCCGGCCACCTACGACTAGCGGCACCCCGGGAAGGCCGCGTTCGTTGAGGTCCTGCACTCTGTTGTCGTTCTCATCGAGGAACACGACTCCGGCGATACCAGCCCGTCCTATGTCACTGCCATCACTCAAGTGGACTTCTCGCGTATCCGGGTCAAATACGACGGATCCATCAACAAACATGATGCCGTCTGCCCCACCCTGCGTGTTGAAGTGGTTCCTGGTGCCGAAACGTGGACCGGATAGCGTGCTGTTGAAGCCGATATCAATGCTGTATCCACCGTAACGAAGCCAGCTCACACCGAAATCGAGTCGTGCCTTTTTGACGATCTGCCTTCCGATGGCAGCGCGAAGCCTGCTCAATCCGTCGCCGGCATCTAGACTCACACCTCCACGCACGCTCATCGTTCTGAGCCAATCGGGACCACCGGTTACTACGAAATCGGCGTTCCAATCCACGCCAGTGCGATGAGTTGCGACTGACTCCGCCTGTCGCGTGAAATCATGACGCAAACCCAGCGAATGACGCACGCGACCAATACGTGCCGTTGCAGAGATCCGCTGGAAGTTTCGCTCGAGCGCCGGTCCTGTTGAGTGGTACCCCACGAGCTGGAAAAAGAGCGATCGCATGCCTGCCTTTGGCTGCCAGAATAGTGATCCTTCGGTTCTTCTCCGCTCGAACAGCCCGGCGACCAGGACACTCCCGTCCTCGTCAAACAGCGTGTGCGAGAACTCAAGACGGAACGCAGGTGTGGGTTCGACACCAACGGATCCGCGCAAGCGATCGTTGAGGACAGCTTCCCCGGTCAAGCGAATGAGATTGAGTGGCGCTGCGGATACTGCAGCATACGGCTGCCATAGATCGGATTCGTCGAGGGAGAAGAATTCGGACCCACCCTGGACCGTTACCCAGTTGGTCAGTCCATAACGCACGTCGGCACTGGCGAGACCGCGGCACATCCCATATCTGCATTTTCCCCCTGCCACCGCGTACTCGAGTGCGCCGGCGGGAATGCGACTGTAGGGAACACGTATCGTCCGCGTCTCGCGGATCACCTCGCCGCTGGGGCCGTAGAGCACCAGCTCGAAGGGGTTCTGCCCGTACCTGAGGTTAATAGGGAGCCGAAACATGCCAAGTGCATCTACTTCATCGTATCCTCGGAGTCTGCCCCGTTCGTAAAGCTCCACCTCCCAACCCGCAGGGAGCCGACCCAGCACCTGTTCGACGTCGAATTCAGAGGACCGTATGAAAGGTGCGTTGGTGATCACCGCCCCACGAATCAACCTCGCCCGAAGCCCGTTTGACCGGACATCACCTACACGGACCTGTTTCACCCATCTCCTATCCGGCCAGGCTCGCGCCCACGAAAGCCGCAGATCTGAATTTGTAGCAGCAGTGGTGTTTTGGAGCCGATGCCGGAGCTCGATGCTTCCGCCTAGGACCTCTGCGCCCAATCCGGTAGAAACCAATAGGTTGTTGGCGGTTCCGTCCATTGGAGTTGTGATGGACCACTCGAAGACAG
>CAYTDU010000989.1:0-2314 GCA_964436395.1 uncultured Gemmatimonadaceae bacterium
TCGACGGAACCACGGTTTGTTCCGCTGATGTCTGCCTTGACCGTGCTTCCTTTGCCACGAGGTTTTGTACCGGTCCGTCCACAACTTGTGGACGGACCGGAATCATCAGCAAATCGTCCGCTATCAGTTCGTGATTGTGCGACAGCTGCATCGGACCTTGCCTGCTTGGCTTCTTCCTGAAGTCGGCACTGCTCGGCCTCCCACTCGCCCGATCTGGCTGCGCAGGATTTCCAAATCAGGTAGCGTTGATCTTGCGTTAGGTCGCGTCGTTGGCCGTTGAGACTCCAGACGTACGTAAACGGGTTCACGTCGCTCGACAACGTCTCGGTCCAAGGTTTGATCCCGGCTTTGCGGCAGGCAAGGTAGCGATTGCGACCGTCCAGAATACGCCCACGATACAGCTGAATCGGTTCACGCTGTCCGTTAATCCGTAGATCTTCCGCAAGTTCGACCAGTCGCTCCTCGCAAAGCAGTGGAAACTCGTCAGCTGCCGGATGAAATGTGAGTTCACACATGGGGCTATTGCTGAACTCTTGAATTCCTAGTCGGCCCACTTCCAGCTGCTCTTGTTCCTTCTCCGTAAGCCGGTTCATGCTTCCGGCCAACTCTTGATCAACTTGGAATGTCATGCGTTTACCTCCTCGATGGTGTCAAGAAACTTACGAAAATCCTCCGAGAGTTCCAACGTGGCGTCAAATGTCCCAAGTGTGGAACTGTGGTGCAAACGACTGGCAATTAAAGCCGCGCCATTATGGCCCGACAGCCAATTATCCAGTTCGGCGCGAACTGCTTGATCTTTATTGGCCGCGTCAAAAACCTCCCGCATCGTATCAATTACTTCGGGTGGCCAAATAAGGTTGATCTTACATGTCTTCATATTTCGTCCTCCTACGCTGACACTTCCTTCCCACAGGGCAGAATACATCGCCCACCAGAGATCGGTATCGTATAGAGCGAATCACTACGTCGGCCAAGATAGCCTAAGATGAACGAATTGATCCACTCGACGGGACGACCGGTTCCGTAGAGCGGGATAGGGCGACATAGACAACCGGCGGATCGGGCTTGAATGATATCGCCCTCTCGCCAGACGTTTTGGATCATTGAGACGTCGGCGCGGTGCGTATGCCCCATGATGACGCTCTTGCCTTGGGACACGGACAAGTGATTCTTGACCGCATGCCGGGCATACGACCAACCGTGAATGGCGACGATTCGCGAATTGACCTTGTAGTGCGGATATTTCCCCTCGGCCGATCCATAACGGACGTAAGTAAATCGCTTACGACCCTTTGAGAGCTGGATTCGTGGTGCTAAGAGCGAATAGGCACCCCGACCTTCAGCCGTCGCAGCTGCCCAGCGATCCAGCCGGTATTCGTGGTTGCCCTCGACCATCACCAACCGTTTGCAGTATTTCTGAAGCCGATCAAGCAGCTTATTGGCCCACTTCAGGTCTTCAGCATAATCCGACTCGGGCACGCCATACGTCGGCGGGTGACTACTGAACTGCCCGCAGTCAAGTAGATCGCCTAGACAGACGATCAAATCGGGTTTGAGATACTGAGCGGTACGGCAGAAAATGTCCAACGCCTGCGGATTCTCGGCCGGATGGTGGACATCGGCAAAGGCGAGCATCGTTTTACTTCGTGACATGAAAATTCTCCAAGGATGAGATTGAAATCGAGGCCATACTTCCTTTGCCACGAGGTTTTGTAACAGACCGTCCACAACTTGTGGGCGGACTATCCTCGCTGAACTCCTGAAACCCTAGTCGGCCCACTTCCAATTGTTCGTGTTCTTCCTCCGTAAGCCGGTTCATACTACCGGCGAATTTCTGATCGATTTGAAATACCATCCTGTTCCCTTCGCTGGTTTTTGTCGTCGACAGTTTTCGCACATGCCCAAGGGGGCGGTATCATGACGCTGGCTAATTGATGAGGCTTTGGTGACGATCGCCACCACTGTTCATCGCGTTGATGAATGAGTTCAAGCCCCAGTTCCTGAGCGATAAGGTATTCAAGACCGGCACCACGTGACCTCTGCCAACCGTCAAGTAAGGCAATCGCATCGCATCTTGCCAAGAGCTGAACGTCGGCACGCAAATAAATCTCACGAGGGAGATCTCTTCTTCCACAGAAGTTCTCGGCGGGATTGATTGGTTGCCAACCGGCTTCCGCAAGTGACTCGGCTGCTTTATAAAATGCCGGGAAGTTGTTGTCCGGAAGTCCCGTCATGGGGCCGGAAATGTAAATAAACTTGGAAGACATAAACGTTCCTTTCCTAAAGAGAGTTAAAATGGCGTATCTTCAACGTC
>CAYTDU010000990.1:0-2302 GCA_964436395.1 uncultured Gemmatimonadaceae bacterium
CCGGAGAGAGAAAAAAACGAGATGCTATCTAGTTAAAAGCCAAACACGAGAGGGGGGAGGCAGTTGCCTCCCCCCAAACACGTTACTTGCTCAGACCTGCGAGAGCCGCTTAGGCCCCGCAGCGACCACCTCAGGCGGGCAACCGTCTTCGTACAGCTTGAAATTATCTATGTAACGAGCGGCGAGGCCGTCGTACGTCTTCCAGTAGTCGTCTTTGTTGCCCCAAGTGTTCGCCGGGTCCAGCACTTCCTCCGGAACGCCCGGACAGCTCATCGGGACGTCGAACCCGAACAGTTTGTCTTTGCGGAACTTGCCTTTGTCCAGCTCTCCGTCGAGGGCTGCATTAAGCAGCGCACGCGTGTGGTGAATACTCATCCGCTTCCCAATCCCGAATTTCCCACCAGTCCAACCGGTGTTGACCAACCAACACTGAGCGCCATGCTTTTCCATCTTCTGTGCGAGCATGTTCGCATACTTGAATGGATGGTGAACCATGAAGGGGGCGCCAAAGCATGCGCTGAACGTAATCACCGGTTCGATGCCGAGACCCGCTTCAGTCCCCGCAACCTTCGCCGTGTACCCGCTGATGAAGTGGTACATCGATTGCTCCGGCGAGAGGCGAGCGATCGGGGGCAGTACGCCCGATGCGTCGCACGTCAAGAAGACCACATTCTTCGGATGCGTTCTCACATAACGGTCGGGTACCACGTTCGGTATGTACTCCAACGGGTACGACGCCCGAGTGTTCTCGGTGAACTCGTCGTCGTCGAGGTCAATGTGACGCGACGCGGGATCGTACACGACGTTTTCGAGAATCGTGCCGAATCGTTCGGTGCAGGCGTAGATCTGCGGCTCATGTTCGGCTGACAGGAAAATCACCTTCGCGTAGCAGCCGCCCTCGAAGTTGAATACCCCATTGTCGCTCCAGCCGTGTTCGTCATCTCCGATCAGAGCACGCTTGGGATCGGCTGAGAGTGTGGTCTTGCCTGTTCCGCTCAAACCGAAGAAGAGAGCCACATCTCCCTTCTTGCCAACGTTAGCGGAGCAATGCATGGCCAGCACACCTTGGAGCGGGAGTAGGAAATTCATGATGGTGAATACTGTCTTCTTGATCTCACCGCCGTAGCTCGAGTTGCAGACGACCGCCATTCGATCGGCAAAATTGATCATCATGGCTGTTTGCGTGCGCGTTCCGTCAATCCGAGGGTCTGTCTTAAACGAAGGTGCGGCGATCAAGGTGAATTCGGGTACATGCTTCTTGTATTCGTCGAGGTTGTCGATGTTGATGAACATGTTGCGCGCGAAGAGGCTCTGCCACGCGGAATCGGTTATCAGCCTAATGGGCATGCGATACTCTGGATCGGCCCCGACGTAACAGTCTTGTACGAAGAGTTCTTCTCCCTGCAAGAACGCCTGCAACCTAGTCATGAGACCCGTGTATTTTTTCGGATCACACGGACGGTTGTACTCACCCCACGAAATGTCTTCTTCAGTAGATGACTCTCTCACGATGAACTTATCAGCCGCTGCTCGTGAAGTGTGCACCCCTGTGTTCACCAACAGCGGTCCGCCAGCAGTCATATGGCCCTCGCCGCGGAAGATGGCTTCTTCATAGAGGCTTGCTTCCGGGAGGTTCCAATACACCCGCTCCAGATGGGTCAGCCCGTGGTTGCTCAATTTGTAGTCACTGGCAAGATCACCCGCTGTTTTGGCTGCCGGCGTGTTGATTTTCAGATACTTCGCCATTTTGACTTATCCTTGTCTCTGTGTGAGCTCTCAGCTCTCAGCACCAAGCTGAAAGCTCTTCTACATCCAGTCCCGCACAAGCTTCCGGTCGCCAATGAACAGCTCATTAGGCGAGTTTGGATCGATTGCCCACTTCATTCGTTCGATGCCGTCGATGATGTCTTTGACGGAGCCACAGGTGGAAAGCCTCAGGAAGCCCTCCATTCCGAACTCGACGCCCGGCACGGTAACGACGCGTACCTTTTCGACGAGCATCGTCGCGAGCTTGGTCGAATCCTTCTCATAGTTGCTGAAGTCGGCGAAGCAGTAGAACGTGCCATCTGGCTTCTGACAGTTCACCCCATCAAATGAATGGAGCCTGGCCATCATGATGTCACGATTGTTCTCTAACGTCAGACGCAAGCTGTCGACGCACGACTGGATTCCGTTTATTGCGGCCACCGCGGCATGTTGTAGCAGCGCTGACGGCCCAGACGTCTGATGGCCCTGAATGTTGGTCATCACCTCGATGAGCTTCTTGTTCGCTACAGCCCAGCCAATCCTGAATCCAGTCATC
>CAYTDU010000991.1:0-1788 GCA_964436395.1 uncultured Gemmatimonadaceae bacterium
TGACTACCGGCTCGAGCTGCCAGACATGTCCCGTGGTGCGCAATTCCTCTCTGATATCCGGGTGTATGAAACTGCTTTCCGACATTCCTAGTGGATCGAGGATGTTCTCCTTCACGTAGGTCTCAAACGGCACTTCCGAAACCTTTGCTATCACGTCCCCCATCGTGTCGAACGCCATGTTGCTGTAACGCCAAAGTTCTCCGGGAGCAGCAATCATCTGTTCGCCGGTCAAAGTGCGCACATAACGTTCGGCCGCGCCCTCGTCGTACTGCGGGTTGTCCCACTCGTAATCCATCACATCCGGCATTCCAGACGTGTGGTTGAGCATCTGGCGAATCGTGATCTCCCCGTATCGTCCGTCAGCTAGCTCGAAGTATGGCAGATATGTCACTACTCGTTCGTCGAGGTTCATCCGACCCTGTTCGACCAACTGCATCACTGCCGAGGCCACGAACGGTTTCGAGACCGAGGCCATGTGAAACACGTGCTCCGGCGTCAACGGCTCACCAGTCTCCAGGCTGCGCACACCCCAGGCACCCGCATAGGCGACATTATCTCCGCGGGTGACTGCGATCGTGAGGCCCGGTATCTCAAACCGCTCCATCACATCCTCGACGTAGCTATCGAGCGCTGAGACGAACTCATCGCCGGTGCCGTCCGACTGCCGGCACCCAACGGCAGTGCATAGAGCTATGAGAACTGAGAGAGACAAGACGCGCGAGCACATGGGGCGGTTCTCCAGGTAGAGGTGCACATGTCTGGTGTACTACTACGCTGATGCGTTTGGCCACGTTTCGCGAATCGGCCCGCTTCACGCAGGGCGTTCGCGCTCCGTACACGCGCGATCAGAAGGAATGTGTCAGGTCATCTCCGGACTTGCCCCCAAACGGCATCTAGTGCAGAATGCCTGCACGTCGGGTTACCGGAGTCGTATCAGATGCGGTTCTTTTTGACGAGAACTAGACCCTAGCAAAGCGTCGTTACTATGTTTGGTCGGGATCGTTTTGTCTTTTTCCTAACATTTGTGGTCTGTCTTTGGGCGGCTTCTCCAGCCTCCGCCCAATCCCGAATCAACTTCCTCTCCGTCTCCCTCGGTGACGCGGAAACCAGGGAGGCAGACAGAGCACTTCGTGACTACATAGAGCTGGCATTTGCCGAACGTGGGATTACGGCGGAACTAGAAGCGCGCCAACTCGGTTACCGAGCGATGATCGACCGGTTGGCGAGCTGGCAAGAGGGCGCATATCTGGCACGGGCGACACCGTACGTCGCCGTTGTTGCACGCATGTTGGGCGCCCAGTTTGATGTGATCGGTACGTACGTCAGCAGGACGACGAATCGACGCGTGTACCACTCGTACTTCGTGCTGAACCGAAATACGTTTTCGGAATCTGGCGATCTCGACGGACTCGTTCGGTACCTCCGCAACCGGTCGGAACCGGCCACGTTCATTTACCATGACCAATTCAGCACGTCGAGCTATTTCCTGCCGTCTCTCTATTTCAAAGACAACGGTATCTACGATACAGACTTCGAGACTCTGACAGCCATCCACGGCCGGCATATCGAGGTAGGGGGAAGCACCGACGCCGCCAGAATGGTTGCCAGAAATCCCAGTATGTTCGCCGCTGTCTGGGATGGAACGAAGGCGAAGTTCGATCCGGGAGGTAGTGAGTACACGGAGTATGGGCCGAGCCTGCGCTTCATTCAGTTACCTACGCCCTTGCCCAACGATCTACTGATAGCCTGCGGATTGGGCGAAGAGCACTTGAGCGCAATTGACACTGC
>CAYTDU010000991.1:1798-2302 GCA_964436395.1 uncultured Gemmatimonadaceae bacterium
CGCATGAGAGGCGACACTTCGCGGCAGATACGAATCGGTGATTTCGAGCTGTGGGAACCCATCCGAATGGCCAGGGATGCTCGCGAGGCTTTTGCCACTTTGAGTCAACTGGCTGCGACAACACCCCCGTTTGTTACAGTACGAATAAGGGCGGACAGTGTCGATCCGGTTCCGCCTGCTCATCTGGCTGCCGCCCGACAAGCAGTACGGTTCTCTGGTTCCGAGTTTGTCGTGTATGACGCCGACTATCATGAACGAGCCGACTTCGAATGGGTCATGAGTGCGATTCACGACGGCGCGGTCCTGCTACAAAGCAAAGTGCAGGACTATGACAGGCTGGCGCCGCAGGAGTTCCGGATGAGCTTCAGTGACGAAGTGGATTTGACGAAACGAATCACCGCACTCATCCATTCGCGAGTCCACCGCATCCGTTATGTCTGGCCATACCTCCCCGACAAGCCGACCGTGGTTCGAGATGTGGATTTCGCTATTGATTCCGGTACA
>CAYTDU010000992.1:0-2300 GCA_964436395.1 uncultured Gemmatimonadaceae bacterium
GTGAAACCGCTCCCACACACCGGCGAAGGAATCAGAACGACCATAAGACTCCTAGATATCAAGACCGGAAATACTCGAGACCTCGTCACAGATCCGCCGGTCAACCTGGGCAGGTTTTCTCCGGACGGACGGTTCCTTGCCTTCAGTCGGTCGCGCGGGCCAGAACCTCACTTCCATCCGAGTGGTGTTTTCCTAAAGCCACTGGACGGCGGCGATGTAATCGACGTCACCTCGGAGATCGATCGTAGTCTTGGTGGTTGGGACCAGAGTGGTATGGATTGGCTGGCCGACAGTCAGTCAATATTGGTGAGCGGCACCGATTTGACGGCTCGGGCCTTGTGGCACCAGCCATTGAACTCGGGAGCTCAGCGACTGAACCTAGGTGATATCCATCCTTCTACTCCGGTGGTTACTACAACAGGTACGGTCGTGTTCGTGGGCCGGGAAGATTACCGGGCCTCCGAGTTGTACACGATGCAAGTGGGCGAGTGGGAGCCCCGGCGCCTCACGAGCTTCAACGAAGCCTTGGCAGAGAAGAGGCTCGGGAGAGTCGAAACCGTGACGTGGGATGGTCCCGACAATTTCGAGCAGAACGGCGTTCTGCTCTACCCGCCGGACTATCGGGAGGGACGCCGATATCCGCTCGTCCTCGTGATACATGGCGGTCCAATGAGTGCTTCGGGTGAGGCATTCAACACCTTCAACCAGATCCTCGCTGCCCGGGGTTGGCTCGTGTTCAGCCCCAACTACAGAGGTAGCAGCACGCAAGGCAAAGTCTTTCAGAGTGCGGTGGTGAACGACGCCGGTGACGGCCCCGGTCGGGATGTGATGTCGGGTGTACGGGTTCTCGAGGAACGAGGGATCGTGGATGAAGAGCGGGTGGCGGTGTCAGGTTGGTCGTATGGCGGATACATGACTGCATGGCTCACTGCTCACTACGACGGTTGGGCGGCGGCTATGGCTGGCGCTGCAGTCACAGATTGGTTCGACTGGTATGACATGGCCGACATGAATACCTGGGCGGGATTCGGGCTCGGAGGGTCACCATGGCTCAATGACAACGCGATGAACTACTGGCGCCAGTCGCCGATGGCGTACGCGCACCAGATCCGAACGCCCACACTGATACTCTCCGCCACCGGCGACGAACGAGTTACTGTGAGCCAGTCTTACAAGCTCTACCACGCGTTGAAGGACAATGGTGTAGAGGTGAAATTCATAGTCTATCCCGTCTCGGGGCACTTCCCTCCTGACCCGGTGCACCAAAGGGATGTGAGGAGGCGCTGGATGGATTGGATTGCAGAACATTTCGAGAGGGTTGGGGCTACTTCGAACGGGCGATAGTGGATCCCGGGGGAAAAACGAGCAACAGCACAGATGGTGCTCTCCTCGGAGAGGAAGAACGAAGAGGAAAATCATGAGAACTCTGACGATCTGTTTTTTTCTTGTAGCCTTACTCATCGAGCCCAGTCTATCTCAGGAGCAACGCTCCATAGAACGTGGCCGGCGACTAACGGGAACGTTAGAGCAGGAGACGAGTCACCAATACACCATCGACCTGGAGACAAACACATTCGTGTTCGGCGACGTTCACCAAATCGATGTGGATGTGGTCGTGAAGATTCTCGGGCCGGACGGTGAAGAGATCTCTGAGTTCGATTCGCCTTCCCGCGGGCCGGAGTTTTTCCAGTTCGAGACTGAAGAAGACGGCACTCACGTAATTGAAGTCCGGCCATTCGAGGAAGGTGAGGGTGACTACTCTATAGAGGTGACGCGGGCCGAGCCGGTGGCGACCGACCGTCAGGACCGGGTCGATCAGTTGATGTCTGCATATTCGGGAGAACAGACACCGGGTGCCGTGATCGGTGTGCTGGAACGGGGCGAGATGGGGTTCACCAAAGCGTACGGCGCGGCAAACCTCGAACACGGTATTCCGTTCAACGTGGGCACGATCTCGAATATCGGGTCGGTCACCAAGCAGTTCACGGCAATGGGGATCCTATTGCTTCAGGCTGAGGGCAAGCTCTCGATCGACGACGACATTCGTGAGCACATACCGGAACTGCCTGATTTCGGGACGCCGGTCACTATCCGCAACTTGTTGAATCACACAGGCGGGTATCGCGAGATCTACAACCTGTTACCGATCACGGGATACGACGGGGAGGACACTTTCGATCGAAACATCGCGATTCAGATCGTGCAGCGTCAACCGGAACTGCAGGCTCCGCCAAACACCGAGTTCAACTACAACAACACCGGGTTCATACTCCTGGCTACCACTATCGAGCGTTTGTCGG
>CAYTDU010000993.1:0-2297 GCA_964436395.1 uncultured Gemmatimonadaceae bacterium
ATGAGTAAGGCTAACGAAACGATCGCAGTCGCGAGGGTACGCAATATTCCTTCACGTAAAGGAGGTTCTACGTGCTGTCTAAAGCAGTACGGAAATAGCTCAAACAGCAGGCCGAGCGCAACTGAGACATCCCCGACTCAACGCTACAACCTTTTCCGCTGTATCGGTTTCAATCCACCCTCCACAGATTGGAACAGCCTCCCGATTGACACACCATAACCAGCGGCGTGATATTGTGATATCATCATGATTGCAGAATATGATGCAACATTGGAGGCTCACAGTGAAGACCATCACGCTGCGTGGCATAGATGATGTGATGGAGAGTGCACTTCGAGAGAAATCGGAGGAGCTGTCTATTAAAAGCCTCAACAGCACCATTCTTTTCGTGCTGCAAGAAGCGTTGGGATTGACCAAGCGTAAACACGGCACGGTGTATCGGGATTTGGACCACCTCGCGGGCACATGGAATGAAGCCGATCTCAAAGAGTTCGAGGAGGCAATTGCCGTATTCGAGCAGGTGGATGAGGAACTCTGGCGATGAAGCGCCTGCTCATAGACACCAACGTATACACAGCGTTCAAGCGCGGTGTCCCCTCCGTCACGGACATATTGAAACGAGCAGAGAGCATCCTAGTGTCTACAACGGTGCTGGGCGAGCTGCTCTGCGGTTTCAAATGCGGCTCCAAGGAACGGCAAAACCGTGATGAGCTCGATCTCTTCTTAGACACGCCTCGGGTGAGCGTCGTGCATTGTGACGAGGGAACCGCCGAATTCTACGCAGAGATTTTCCGGACGCTCAGAAGCTCAGGCCGGCCGGTTCCAACGAACGACATGTGGATCGCGGCTGCAGCTATGCAGCACGGCGCGGCAGTGTGCACGATGGACTCACACTTCCGCGATATCGACGGTCTCCTGCTGGTAATCCCCATGGCGTGATTACAGCCGGCAAAGCGCGTTCGTTTCCCTCCGAAGTCTTCCGGAAACCCTTGATGTAGGACACGACCGGATAACCCTCAGAGCCCGTCGATACTCTCCCTACAACCTTTTCGCCCCATCCCGCATCTAACATATGTAGTCAACATATATGGAGAGCGATCGTGTCCGCTAAGTCACATGATATCAACCACTTCCTGCCGCTGAAGCCGCTCGATTTTCAGTTGCTCACCGTTCTGGCCGGCGGCGAACTACACGGGTATGGCATAGTGCAGGCAGTGAAGGAACAGTTCCCCGATCAGCCGGCGTTGGAACTCGGGTCCCTATACCGCATCATCGGTCGGATGCTCGACACCGCGCTGATTCGCGAAGTGAAGCCGCCAAAAAATGATCGGCCGAAAGACCGCAAGGTGCGACGCTATTACGCCGTCACGGATCTCGGCCTCAGCGTAGTTCGCGCCGAGGCCGCACGGATGCGGTCGCTCTTGGCGGCTCACGCCACGCGGCAGTTGGAGGTTTAGTGCTGAGATCGTTTTGCACGGCCTTCGTCGCGGCCCTCCTCTGGTTGTATCCGCGCCGTTACCACGAGCGGTTCGCCGATGACTTGTTGACCGCTTTCAACGACCAACTCGACGGGCTTCTCAATCAAACGCCGGGTGCCCGATCGAAGATCGCGCGACACACCATCACAACGGCTATCGGACTCGCCCGTTCTCTAGTTCCAGCTCACCTCGAAGAGCGTCGTTTTTTCCGGCGTCAACCGGACTTTCCACGCTCGAGGAAAAGACCAATGCAAAACATCGCATCGGACGCGCGCTACACACTCCGCACGCTTCGAAAACAACCCGGCCTCGCAGTCGTCGCCATTCTCACTCTCGCACTGGGAATCGGGGCAAACACGGCGGTGTTCAGCGTGTTGAACAGTGTAGTTCTGGCGCCATTGCCATACGACGAACCCGAACAACTGGTTCGAGTCTACACAGCAAATCGTGACAACCCCACCTACTTGGCTGGTTACTCTACCGGACCTGACATGGTGGAAGCACGAGAGAACGTTGAGGCGTTCGCTTCGATGGGTATTGTGTATCTGTACCGCGAAATCGGAATGGACCTCACAGTCGATGGCCAGCCCCGACGCATTCGCACTCTCAGGATCAGCGCCGAATACTTCCAGACCTGCCGGGCCACGCCGCTCCTCGGTCGGGTGTTCACTCGCAACGAGGAGCGGAATGACGTGCGTCGCGTGATTCTGAGTTTTCACCTGTGGGACGCATTCTCCGATAGGGATCCCGATATCATCGGCAAGACAATAGAACTCGACGGTGTGGCGTATGAGGTGATCGGCGTCATGCGGAGCACCT
>CAYTDU010000994.1:0-2297 GCA_964436395.1 uncultured Gemmatimonadaceae bacterium
CAGCCGGCGGTGGCCGGAGTCGCCACCTTTTCCAACCTAAGCATAGACCTTGCCGCAGCAGGATACACCCTTGTTGCGACCGGCACCGGGCTCACCAATGCAATTAGCAACGCATTCGCCATTGTTCACGGTAATGCAGCGCAACTCACTTACTTGCAGCAACCAACGGACAGTGATGCTGGTGAGGCAATCAGCCCTGCTGTGCGTGTCGCGGTGCAGGACGGGCTTGGCAATACGGTTACCGACTACAACACGGATATCGGCATAGCGATTGCCAACAACGCGGGTGGAGGAACCCTGTCCGGCGGGAGTCCGATCCCCCCTGTCAATGGCGTTGCGACATTCTCCAGTCTGGGCATAGATCGATCCGGCACTGGTTACACCCTTCGTGCTTCGTCCGGCGGGCTCACTGCGGTCAGCAGCGGATTCGACATAGGTGCGGGTGCACCGACTCAGCTCGTTTTCTCGGTCCAGCCGAGTGATGTGACTTCCGGCGATCCCATCACACCGGCGGTGCGAGTTGAGGTGCAGGACGCCCTCGGGAATCTGGTGGACACCGCGACCACGGCGATTTCTCTGGCCATCGAGTCAGATCCCAGTGGCGGCTTTGCTCAGTTGACCGGTGGTGGAGCAACGAATGCGGTAGCAGGAGTTGCCACATTCTCGGCCCTTGCAATCGATGTGGCTGAGGTCGGATACACCCTCACCGCGACCGGCGGTGGCCTGAGTCAAACCACCAGCACGACTTTCGCCGTGACTCCCGACTCACCAAGTCAGCTGGCGTTCTTGGTCCAACCCAACAACACCGTTGCAGGTCAGACAATCGCGCCGGCGGTACAAGTCGCCATACAAGACGACAACGGCAACACCGTCACATCGGCAACAACCGGCCTGACCCTGACGATCGGAACTAACCCGGGCAGCGGTTCTCTCGGGGGAACCACAACACAGAACGCCTCGGCTGGCGTCGCCACTTTCGACGACTTGTCAATCGCTGCCGCGGGCAACGGTTACACGCTCTTGGTGAACGGTGGTTCGCTGCCGCAGATAGAGAGTACACCGTTCAACATCGAAGTAGGTACAGGGAATCAACTGGATTTCGATGTCCAACCGAGCAATGCAGTAACGGGCGCCGCAATATCGCCGGCCGTTACGGTCAGGATTGAGGATGCGTCTGGCAACCTCATTCCGACGGCAACGGACAATGTGACCATCGTGTTGGGAGAGCACCCACCAGGTGCGTCACTCACAGGAACGACCTCCGTAGGTGCGATTGGCGGAATTGCGACGTTTACCAATCTGCGCATAGACGCAGTGGCCGTTGGATACACCTTGTTCGCGTTTGGATCCGGTCTGCTGAACGATGAGAGTGATGTGTTTGACATCACCGCGGCTTCTACGACCACTCAAATCACATCTGACATCTCAGGTGCCACGGTAACTGGCCAACCGATAACGGTTCAATATGCAGTATCTGTGGAGGCCCCTGGTAGTGGGACACCCACAGGGAATGTAACCGTGAGCGATGGTACCGACGGCTGCACGGCGACCGTAGCCGCGGGTAGCTGTGTTTACACGCCAACCACGGCAGGTTCCAAGAGCGTAACAGCCACTTATGCTGGCAGCAGCGACTACGCGGGGAGCGCCTCAGCCGGCGTCGCACACCCGGTTGATCCTGCTGCCACTACCACAGTGCTCGAAGCGCACTCACCGAATCCGTCGGTCACGGGGCAACCAATCACAGTCGATTTCTCTGTTACGGTCAATTCCCCTGGAGCAGGCACGCTGGACGGCACGGTCACGGTAACCGATGGAGTCGATCAGTGCACTGTGGCGGCGACTCTTGGTTCATGTGATTTGACGCTGACTACAGCTGGTTCGAACAAGACGTTGACGGCAACGTACTCGGGAAGTGCGGACTTTGCCGGCAGTTTGGACACGGATGGGCACGTTGTGAACCCAGCCACCACGAGCACGACGATAGTGAGTGACGATCCGGATCCGTCCGTAGTCGGTGAGCTAGTGACGGTGAGCTACGCGGTGGCGGTCACTGGCGATGGTTCGGGTATACCGACTGGAAACGTCACCGTGTCGGACGGCGTCAACAACTGCATAGGCACCGTGGCAGACGGTCAATGTGATCTGGTCCTCACGGATGTGGGTCCGCAGACAATAACCGCATCATATGGAGGTGATGCCGACTTCGCCTCGAGCGTGTCGGGTGGCGTAACTCACACCGTAAACAGGGCGCCAACGACCACCGCCGGGAGGACTTGATGACCGAGGCCGCCGGCCAG
>CAYTDU010000995.1:0-2294 GCA_964436395.1 uncultured Gemmatimonadaceae bacterium
AACGTCGTGCGCGAAACCCACTGCACGTCGGCCGACGTGACGGGTATGAGCATCAACGCGCCCTCCAACCCACGAGTCCGCATGGTACCGCCGTTGAAGTTGTTCGTTGAAGCACCCGTGGAAGGCGGCAACGCCTGCCTCACCAGCAGATCGGTGATCCGTTTCTGGTATACCGTTGCCTCCAAGGAGGCCCGGTTGTTGAGCAGCGCTATGTCAACTCCTCCCTCTATTTCCTTCTGCCGCTCCGGTCTTATGTCGGGCGCAGCAACGGTTGTCGAGAGCCGCAGCGTCTGTATGCCGCTTATGTTGGCGGGAGTGTAGTTGTTGAACTTCCTGCCATACAAGGGTTGGTTGCCGGATTCCCCGTATGCGGCCCGGAACTTCACCTCGTTGAGCAGACCGTCGCCTACCGGGATGCGGTACGAGGCCGCGCCCTTGGGATAGTAATACCACTTGTCAGTGTCGGCATTGTTGCTGTTTCTATCCGCGCGCATACCGACGGTCAACAGTAATCGCTCGCCGATCAAAACCTCTTCCTGAGCGAAGAGCCCGATCTCTCTGGTCCGCAACCGCGTCTGCGCGAGCGACGACACGGTACCGGCTCCTATGTTGGCCAGACCGCCGACCAGGTCCTGTGCGAGGCTCTGGAGCTGATCTATATCCCGCACTTCATATTGCACGCCTACGGATGTGGTGGCAGACCAGTTTCCGCTCGGCAAGAACGTGTGCACGGCGTTGGCATTGATGTTGTAGTTCAGACTGGATGCGGCGCTCTGAACCGATGTCCCGAGCAAGCCGTCAATGGGTTCGAACTCAGCCTCCGGAGGCGCAAATACCCAATTCTTTTGACTGAAGTAGTCGGCTCCCCCCAGGACGTTGAACCGCAGTTCGTGCGACCCGGTCATCAGCGCTTCCCAGCTCAGGTTAGCCCCGCCGATGAACCTGTAGACGTTCTCGTCGTTCTTCATGAGCGCTGCCGTCTGGAGCGGGTTGCTGTTCGCGTACGGGCTCACAGGCCAGGACCCGTCCTCGTTCTGCCTGATGTCGACGAAGGTTGGAACTTGCGGAAACGCCATCCAGTAGCTCACGCTGCGGTTGTCGTTGTTGGTGACTCCGCGCTGCGAGAATGTGTGGATGGCGTTGGTGTTGAGCTGGAACTGCAGCCCCGATCCCAGATCCTGATCGATGTTCAGTTTCAGGGATTGTTTGTCGTATCCCGTGCCCGTGACAATACCACCGTCGTGTTTCGCGAGTCCCGAGACGTAGTAACGAGTGTACTCGGTCCCGCCGGTAACGCTGAGAGAAGTCTCGTACGATAGCGGATTGTTGCCGGCTAATTCTTCCTCGTGATCGAACACCCTGCCGGCAACCCAGCCGTCGTCGGACTTGCAGTCCGCCGTGGGATCGCGACCCGCGCCCGCAGGTACCGCACACGGTCCGAAAGCCTCAACAGCGTCTTCCAGAGTGTCGAACACACGCAAGCCCATCTTGTTCGCCATGTCCGACACGCCAAAGCGTTGCGTCAATTCGAACTGCGGCCTTCCGGTCCGGCCTCGTTTCGTAGTAATGAGTATCACGCCGTTGTTGGCCTTGGACCCGTAGATCGCGGCCGCGGAGGCACCCTTCAGAATCTCGATGTTCTGGATGTCGGCGGGGTTCAGGTCGGCGATCCGATTGGGCGAGGCTTCCTCCGCCGCCGAGTTCGTCCGATTGATGAACCGCATTCCCGTTCCCTCCGCCCCGTCGAGATTCCCGTCACTCACCATGATGCCGTCGACCACGTACAGCGGCGTGGCTGCACCGAGAATCGAGGAGATGCCTCGAAGTCGAATCTGCATGCCGCCGCCGGGCGCGCCGCTGTTGGCCTGAACGTCGGCGCCCGCGACCCTGGCGTACATCGCCTGCTCGACTGTCTGAGCAGGGACGAGCTCGATCTGGTCGGTTGAGATGGTTGAGATTGCCTGTGCCAGGTTGCGACGTTCCACGCCGGTCGCCTGACCGGTCACGACGACTTCCTCCAGCCTCAAGATGTCCTGCTCGAGAAAGACGTCGACCTCTGTTTGCGATACCGGTACCACAATTTCTGATCTTCGGTAGCCGATAACGCGTACCATGAGACGAGCCGAACCCTGAGGCGCGCCGATACTAAACGCACCATCATCCCGGGTTCTTACGGTGATGTCCGTTCCGACGACCATCACCTCTGCGGACACGATCGGCTCGTTTGTATTCGCGTCCAGCACGGTACCGGTGATGACCCTGGTTTGCGCCGCCGCACCTCCAATTGCCAGGAA
>CAYTDU010000996.1:0-2293 GCA_964436395.1 uncultured Gemmatimonadaceae bacterium
TCTCGACGAGCACCGTCCGCGTGCACCTCCACTCGATCTACACGAAGCTCCACGTGCAGACCCGCACCCAGGCCGTGCTCAAGTATCTGGGCCGGTGAACCAGGATGGACCGTGTTGGACGGCGGGGCGGACGTGCCATTCGCTGTTTGACAGTCGAGAGGCGATGAAATATGGTTGCCCATATGAAGACAACCATAGATATTGCCGACGATCTTTTGCTCCGGGCAAAGCAGGAGGCCAAGGCCTCTCAAACCACCCTGCGCAGTCTCATAGAAGCGGGGCTTCGCGAGATTCTCGGCCGTTCGTCCGCCTCGAAGCGACAGCCGGTCGAGCCCGTGACATACCGCGGCGAGGGCCTGCAGCCGGAGTTCAGAGACAAAGGCTGGGACGCCGTACGGGAAGCCATCTATGGAAGGAACGAATCATGATCGCGATCGACACCAACCTCTTGGTCTATGCCCACCGTGAGGACAGCGAGTGGCATGCAGCGGCCAAGTCCTGCCTCGTCGATCTTGCCAACAGCGGCAGACCCTGGGCCATTGCCTGGAGTTCTGTGCACGAATTTCTTGCCGTTGTCACTCATCCCCGCATCTATTCCCCGCCTACCCCACAGACGACGGCTTTCGAATCGATCAACGCGTGGCTGGGGTCGCCGGACCTGCATCTGCTCCATGAGGGCCCGGGATATCTCGACAAACTTGAGCGATTGTGCGTCCAGGGCCGAATCGCCGGTGGAAAGATCCACGATGCTCGCATCGCGGCGATCTGTTTGAACCACCGCGTCGCCGAACTCTGGACCGCTGACCGGGATTTCTCCCTGTTCCCGGGACTCAAGACTCGAAACCCGTTGATCGGCGGTGCCTAGAGCGCATCAAGCCTAGGTGTATCGCCGGCTCGGGGGCGGCAAAAGTCTCCTCGCGGGCGAGGATACGCCCAATGCTCGTCGAGCGTTCGCCGACCCCCGAGCCTACCTTTCCTGGATTGCCGCATCGTCGCTACAGCTAACTTGGGTGTGGTCTAGCGCCACGAATTCGCGGGCCACGCGTGCATCTCTACTCGATCTACACAAAGCTCCGCGTCCAGACCCGCACCCAGGCGGTGCTCAAGTATCTCGGCCGGTGAGCCGCGGCCGTTCCCCGAGCTGAAACCAAGAACAGCCGCATCCCCGTCATGGTTGCGAGATATACTTTTCATAATGCGTATGGAGACCGAGAGCAAATCACGACCGTTGACGGGTGATGACCGTTTTGATGACGGCGAATGGGCGGCATGGTATGCGCTCACGCCGTTGGAACGGCTTGAAGAAAGCTCGAAGCTGTGGCAGACGTATATGAAGCTGGGAGGGTCGCTTGACCCCGAGCCCGATTCTCAGAGTCCTTTCTTCGATCCAGAGGAATGGCGTGCGGTCGCTCTTGATGGGCGGTCAGGCATGCGTGTTGTACGGCGGAGCGGAGTTTAGTCGCGACACGGATCTCGTGATCGTGTCCGACGTCGCGAATCTCGCCTGTTTGAGCGCGGCGGTCGCTGACCTCGATGCCCACCCGATCGCCGTGCCCCCCTTCGAAAAGCGATTTCTCGATGAAGGTCTGGCCATTCGCTTTCGGTGCCGGACGGCCGGGGTCGAGGGCATGCGGCTGGACGTGATGAGCCGCGTTCGCGGGCTCCCCGAGTTCGAGACACTGTGGGACAGTCGGACGACGATCGACACGGGAGAGCAGTCGATCGAAGTGCTCTCTCTGCCCGACCTCGTGACGGCGAAGAAGACGCAACGCGACAAGGACTGGCAGATGATCACCCGGCTCGTGGAGGCTCACTGGACGCAGACCAAGCGGCCCGCGTCGGATGCCGCGGTAAACTTCTGGCTCCGTGAGCTGCGGACGCCGGAGTTCCTGATACAGGTGGCCCGCGAGGCGCCTGCCAGCTGCCTTCGCATGGTGGAGACGCGGCCTCTGTTGACTGCCGCCATGGCCGGCGACGAGGCGGCCCTGGCGAGGCTCCTTCGCGCAGAGGAAGAACGCGAACGTGAGGCCGATCGCCAGTATTGGGCACCGCTCCGACGTCGGCTCGAAGCCTTGCGACGAGAGCATCACGACCGGCGTTGAGGCCGCGGGACCGACCGTTCGAGACGAACATAGTACGAACGTGTTATTCCGTTGGTGTTGGTGGCATGATACACCCGATGAAGAAACGGAGAGCCGCTCGCCGTCTCCCTGCCTCCGGAGCTCCGCCATGCCCAGTCGCCGCCAGTTTCTCCGCGCCGCCGGCGCCAGCGTCGCCCTGCCCTGGCTCGAAT
>CAYTDU010000997.1:0-2283 GCA_964436395.1 uncultured Gemmatimonadaceae bacterium
TTTCACAACCCGCAGCCTAGAGCAGAGGCGTTGCCCGGTCAACTTCGGATGCGTGAAGTCGTGTCGTTCATCGTCGGGACAGCGATAGAGGCCAAGTACGGGGTAATCACAGATTGTGATCACCATTGAAGGAGGATCGTGACAAGGCCGGATCTTGGACCCATCGAGTATGTGGAGCAGCGCATCCTGCAGCTGCGCGGTACGAAGGTCATTCTGGATTCGGATCTGGCCGAACTCTACGGCGTGGAAACCAAGCGGCTGAACGAGCAAGTGAAGCGCAACTCTGAGCGCTTTCCATCTGATTTCGTTTTTCAACTGACGCAAGAGGAGTTTGAGAACTCGAGGTCGCACTTTGCGACCTCAAGTCGCGGCCACGGAGGCCGGCGGACTCCGCCCTATGCCTTCACGGAACACGGCGCGATCATGGCAGCGAACGTGCTTCGATCCGAACGGGCGATTGAGATGAGCGTCTTCGTCGTTCGAGCCTTCGTTCGCCTTCGGGGGATGTTGACGACTCACAAGGAGCTTGCGCACACGCTCGACCAACTGGAACGCAAGGTCGGGGAACACGACGAGGCGATCCGAGCGGTAGTCACGGCAATTCGGGAACTGACGTCTCCCTCTTCAAAAGGAGCGACGAGCGATTGGGTTTGGCTCCGAAGAGGACGCGACGTGACCGCGCGGATGGAGATTAGGGGGTCTCTTGCAGGGCGCACGGCCTCAACAGGTAGACTTAGTAGACAATATGTGCTATGGTTGACCGGAGGTTGAGATGAGCACGACAACCGTATCCGCGAAGGTGCCGAAGGGGCTTCGCGAGAAGATCGACGAAATCGCCAGACTCGAACGGCGAACGCCGAGCAACGTCGTCCGGATGGCCATCGAGCAGTTCGTCGACCAGTACGAAGAGCTGCATCCGCAGTTCAGGGCAGACATTCTCGAGGCGCTCAAACAGATGAGGAAGGGCGAAGTCGTACCCTACGAGTACGGCTAGGGTTCATGCCCTACACACCGGTCTCCGTTCGCAATTTCGGTCGCATCAGGAAGAGGCTGCCTTTTGCCCTGCGCACCGAGGTCGACCGGCAAGTTCGAGTCATCTGCGAGGAACCTACACTCGGGGAAAGGAAGCGAAGCGACCTGAGCGGCGTCTTCGTCCACAAGTTTCGACTGGCGGGCCAACCCTACCTCTTGGCCTACTGGATCGACGAGGTGGAGGAGGTCGTCACGCTCCTTGCGCTCGGCGGCCGCGAGAACTTCTACCGAGACCTCAAGCAATACCTCAAGACGTAGGACGACGCCCTGTGGCCCCCGCCGGCCAATCGCAGAGCTGAGCGGAAACTGCACCAAGAGTCCGCATCCCTCCTTGGTTGCCCGCACAATGCGATTGGGATAGGATCATTTAGTTGAGACCTGAACCGATTCTCGAGGGTGCGAATACGGGAGATTCTGACCAATGAACCGAACCGAGCTGGAACGTCTCGTGGCACAAGGCGAGTCCGAATGCCTGGAACTCAAGAAGTCGACCGGCCAGAGAACTGCCGCGATGAAATCGGTCTGTGCGATGTTGAACGGCTTGGGAGGATTCGTCCTGTTTGGAGTCACCGATCGCGGCGAGATCATCGGTCAGATGGTCACAGAGAAAACGCTGAGGGATATCGAGCACGAACTCACCAAGATCGAGCCTCCAGCCTTTCCGGATATCGAAACGGTAGACTTGCGTGATAATTGCACGGTCATTGCGGTTCGAATCCCAGGCGGAGGAGGGCCATACACCTACGATGGCCGTGCGTACGTCCGATGTGGTGTGACGACGCATGTCATGCAACAAGCAGTCTACGAACAGCGTCTCTTGGAGCGGATGCACGCATCAAAACGCTGGGAAAACCAGCCCGCTCACAGTTTGAACGTGGGTGATCTTGACACGAGCGAGGTCATCCGAACGGTCGATGAAGCGATACGCAGGCAGCGGTTGGAAGACCCTGGGACACGTGATGCACATGAGCTTCTGACCGGCTTCGGTTTGATTGAAAACGGGCGAGTGCTGAACGCGGCTGTCGTCCTTTTCGCCAGGCACGATAGACTGCTCCCACACTACGTCCAATGTATGCTGCGTATGGCTCGCTTTCGCGGTGTGGACAAGAGTGAATTCATCGATAATAGACAAGAGCAGGGGAACGCTTTCCACATCTATCAGGTTGCTCAGCGATTCCTTCGGGATCATCTACCGATTGCAGGTCGTGTGCTGCCCGATGTCTTCGAACGAGTGGATGACCCTCTTTACCC
>CAYTDU010000998.1:0-2283 GCA_964436395.1 uncultured Gemmatimonadaceae bacterium
GCCGGCGCTTCAAGTGCTCCTCCGGCCATGGGGCAAACCTTTGATCCAGGTACCCTAGCCTCCGGCACCACATACTTCTGGCGTGTGGACACATTCGACGGTTTACAGTGGACCCAAGGGAAGGTTTGGAGTTTCACCACGCTACCCGAAGTGGCGATCACCGATCCAAGTCTCATTGTCTGGTGGACGCTGGACGAGGGTCCCGGCGGGATGACGGCTGTCGACTGGTCGGGGCATGGTCATCACGGCGCCTTCGTCAATGACCCGAAGTGGGTGGACGGATATGACGGTAGTGCGCTGGAATTTGATGGCATCGATGACAGTGTCGTACATCGCCTTTCCGCTGAAGAAACCTGGCAAGCCTACACTGTGACGGTATGGGCCAAGGCCAACACTCTTTGGCAACCGGCTAACAATTGCGTTTTCGCCAACCATATGACCTTTGCCACCGACACGCCCAGCATGCAGATCTCCTTTGATAGCAGCAACAATTACCAATATCACGGCAGCGTGGACGAAATAATCGGCCCGGCCACAACGGACTGGATACACCTGGCTGTTACCTCCGACGGACCTACTACGAATCTCTATTACAATGGCTATTTGGCTTCCACCGTCGCTACGGGCGCCGGCGATCCGGTATTTGCCAAGTTCGCCATAGGTATTAACCGGAACGAAGACCGCTGGTTTGACGGAGCCATCGATGACCTTCGCGTTTACAACAGGGTGCTGACGCAGGAAGACATCGGATTGGTTATGCGAATCGATCCTCTGCTTGCGTGGAATCCGAGTCCGGCCGACGAGTCTATGCCGGATATCGACAATGCCCTGCCTTTGACCTGGAGTCCTGGCGACAGCGCATCCAGCCACGAAGTCTACTTCGGGCTCGATAAGGATGCCGTAGATAACGCGGACACATCGGATGCGTCAGGCATATACAGAGGTCGTCAGAACGGAACGATCTTCACTCCCGCCGAAAGCGTCGAGTGGGGCGGCGGGCCTTACTATTGGCGCGTCGATGAGAACAATTCCGACGGCACAGTAACCGAGGGCCGGGTATGGACCTTCACTGTGGCCGACTTCATTCTCGTGGATGATTTCGAGAGCTACACGGATAAAGATGCCGAAACTGAAGCGATCTGGCAGACCTGGATCGACGGTTATGACGTTGCCACTAACGGCTCGCAGGTCGGCAACTTGGTCCCACCGTATGCCGAACCGACAATAGTCCACGGTGGTACGCAATCCATGCCATTGACCTACAACAACACCGCTGGTGTGAGGAATTCCGAAGCCGTATTGCCCCTTACTGCTCCGCGTGACTGGACCAAACACGGCGTCGAAATACTATCGCTGTGGTATAGGGGTTACCCGCCTTCAGATGGCAGCTTCGTACAGGATCCGGGTGGAACGTTTACGATGACCGGTGCTGGCTCCGATATCTGGGGCACCTCTGATGAGTTCCACTTTGCGTATAAGACCCTCAGCGGTCCGGGTTCGATTGTCGCCAGAGTAGATCATCTTGAGAACACTAACAACGCAGCCAAGGCAGGTGTTATGATTCGCGAGACCCTGGATGCAGACTCTAAATATGGCTTTGCGGTCATGACGGCGGCTAACGGTGTTGGCACACACAATCGAACGGACACTCGCGCAGATGCTACCGGCACTAACGAGGCGGATATATCCGCGCCGCACTGGGTCAAGATCGAGCGCGACGCTGCGGGGTTCTTCACGGTTTCCCATTCGACCAACGGCTCATCCTGGAATCCGGTTGCGGGCACAATTGCCAATAACATCCCGATGGCTTCGGACGTCTATATTGGCCTTGCGGTTACCAGTCACAACGCCTCTGCGACAACCGAAGCGAAGTTCTCGAATGTTACGACAACCGGCAATGTTGGCGTCCAGTGGATGAACCAGGACATCGGAATCCTGTCCAACGCGGCCGAGCCGTTCTATGTGTCACTGTCGAACGCCAACGGTACTCCTGTGGTGTTCACCAATCCCGACGCCAATGCGGCTGTGACGGAAGAGTGGACAGAATGGCAGATAGCTTTGCGTGAATTCGCCGATCAGGGCGTGAATCTGGCTGATGTTGACAAGATCGCTATCGGCCTTGGCGCCACGGGCGATCCGGCGGCAGCGGGTGGTTCGGGAACGATGTTCATCGACGATATCGTGCTGCTCCGTCCGGCTCCTGCACCGCAGCCGTAAGCCTGTGATAATGCGGACAGTTGCGATAAACTGTCGATGCGACACGTAAAGGCTTAGTTCGGGGCC
>CAYTDU010000999.1:0-2280 GCA_964436395.1 uncultured Gemmatimonadaceae bacterium
CCTGTAACCCAGGTACCCAACAGCAGGAACACCGATGGCCAACGCATAGAACCACCAGTACTGACTCCAGAACTGGAACTTGTTCATCAAACCAGGAGGCGATGGTGGAAACTCACCGGGCTGAAGTGGACCACTTCCCGGCTCTCGAGGCCAACCCTCTGGACAACACCATATTTCCCCAACATTTCCATGAGGTGAAGTGTTACAAGCTCCACCAGAGGGGACACATCCCTGATTTCGAGCGAATTGCCGCTCAGGACCATAGCCATCGACCGTTTCCGTCCTAAAACAGACTTGGTGCCCGTTTGGAATTTCTTGGCAACTCGGCCTACCAACAACTGGAGACCATCCAAGCCCTTGCATACCGCCTCCTGTCACGACTGCTGTATTCGGCGCGGATTTCGCCCCTGCATAAGACTGCAGCCGCTGAATCTCTTGCTGCTGCATGGCAGCGACAGCCTGCTGTTGTTCTTGATGCGCAGCGGCATAGACACTGCAATCTCTCGGCTGACGTGAAGCTGGACGAAGCGCACAAAAATCCGCAATCTGATCCATCGAACACGGAGAACCATCAGAAAGTCGACAAAGATGCGCGGCAGAAATATGTGGTCGACACTCATTCCAGTGATGATCTGTCAACATTTCGTAGGAAAGATTGTTGCAAATATCACCTATCTGCTGGCTCGAGCAAGCTGCCCCAGTGCTTTCACGGCACTGAGCCGCAAGCGGCCCCTCAATCGTGCCTCGAGCCTGAGACTGACCAGCCGTCTGCTGTTGAGCACGACGAGCGCGATAGAGCGCATATCCAGTTGCGGCAATTCCTGCTGCTGGAGCAACCATACCCCAGAAGCCCATGCCCATCTGGTTTATACGAGGATCGAATTCGTACATGTTAACCTCTTAAAGACGCTCAGCGTGCGCCAGCCATACTCGGGCGCCAGGTCATGCGCTCATCTTCAAAGGCAAAGTCTTCTTCCTCGTCGGAATCGTCCTTTTTTACCATCTGAGCAATGGCGAAACCGAGAACGAGCATCGCAGCACCGACTCCCACGTAACCCCAAACACCAAGCCCATCGTAGGACTGCTGTGTGATCAACCTCGTCGATCCGACGATTCGAGAATTCTGCACTCCGTCCCTGTTCGAAGGCGGCTGAACAAGTCCTTGCACTACGTTGAATCGTGAGGATACCGCTTCCCAGCCATCGCGTTCGATGAGGCACTGAGCACCACGAGCCGTCTCGCTCCCCCACAAGCCATCGACACCGTATTGAAGCAGATCGCAACCAGCTGCGACGATTGCCTGCTGCAGCTCGCGGACCTTGGACCTCTCGGGGCAGCAGTACTCCGTCGCCGTCCCGCCGCATTGACCAGACGGAGGCGTCGTCGGGGTGCAACCACGACTGACTGCTCGAGACTGGTCGCTCGGCGAGACGCATGCCTTTTCACCAGCACCGAGTGTTACACCGCTTCCTCCGCTACAGCTCTGCTGCGACCACTCGAATGCGCCGAGCCCACCCCTTGTTCTCATGTACTCGTACATGATGTTCTCCTACAGAATCCAGGGACCGAGACTGTACGCTGGACCAATCGCGGCACCGACATTGAAAAGTGACCCAATCCCTGGAAAAGACGGAAGGTTCGACTCGATCCGACGCTCACGCATCGAATCGTAAACTTTCCACGCCACTGCACCTGCTGCCACAAGCAATGCAACACGCACGAGATTGACTGGCATTGAGGCAGGAGCCGGATTCGGCATCACTTGCTGTCCCTCGTTACCCAAAGGAGCAAATGTTCGATGACCGAAAGAGGGCACCAGCGTACGTCGATAAGGGAAGCCCCTCATCTTCGTTCCGGTGTAAACGTACATAATCCCTCCTAGTAATCCCAGGAGTACCGGTCGTCCCAGGAACGTTCTTCCTGTTTTTCTTTCCAGTTGCTGTAGACGCCCCAGCCCACCGCAGCTACTGCCAACGCGCCGATACCGAGCAAAACGCCCGATGGTACCGCGCTAGCATTCTGCATTGTTGGGCCTTGGCCACCCTGCGCTCCGGAACGTTCTCGATCGAGGACACCGGGCGGGCAACAAAAGAATATTCCATCGTTTCCTTCGTCGGTGTTGCAGTGATGCGATCCCTGAAAACCAACAGGCACGCAGCCGATGCGATTGAGGTAGCCGACCTCAGCGCTTCGACCACAAATCAGATCCGAAGAAGGATCCATGGGATTTGCCGCAGAACCCGAGCATGTT
Source organism: uncultured Gemmatimonadaceae bacterium (assembly GCA_964436395.1). GTDB lineage: Bacteria > Gemmatimonadota > Gemmatimonadetes > Gemmatimonadales > GWC2-71-9 > JBDGYW01. The sequence continues at coordinate 2,252 of CAYTDU010000999.1, forward strand.
CTTCCAGAAAAGCGCTGCTCGTTCCCTGG
>CAYTDU010001000.1:0-2270 GCA_964436395.1 uncultured Gemmatimonadaceae bacterium
GACACGGTGGCGTGAGCGGTCGCTATCGTCGTTACCGCGACACGGCATTCGAATACGCGTTTCTGCTGAACCTCGCTGGGTTGGGTGAGGATTTGATTCCGTAGGGTTGGCCTTTGCGCCAAAACGTGGCTCGGCGCCTCACTCGCGCTATCTTTCTGCCTGCTGATTCAATCCACATCTCATTTTGGGGGGATCAATGAGGAAATCGCTCGTTTCTGCCTTGTTTGTCTTGCTAAGCCTCTTCCCGCCTATGATGGCGGCGCAGGAGAGCGGATCGCCGGTTGGGCCAACCACTGAACCCACTCCCTCACTTTGGGAGAGCAACCATTCGATCGTTGTTGGTGGGGAGACCGTTGAGTACAGAGCCATCGTTGGCAGCTTCATTCTGCGTGACGACCAAGAAATGCCAACCGCGGAGTTCTTTTACACTGCATACTTCCGGACAAACGGCCAGCCTTCGTCCGAACGACCACTGATCTTTGCGTATAACGGCGGGCCCGGTTCAGCATCGTTCTGGCTTCATATGGGCATTATGGGGCCACGCCGTGTGGTGACTCCCAACGTTGGCCAACAGGCTCCGCCGCCATACCCGCTGGTAGACAACGATTTCACGTTGCTTGATAATGCTGACATCGTCATGCTCGACCCTGTCGGCACGGGATTCAGCCGACCGGTAGGTGAGGCTGAGGGTACGGACTTCTGGGGAATCGATGAGGATGCTGCATCCATCACTCAGCTCATTCGTCGGTTTCTCAGCAAGTACGAACGTTGGAATTCCCCGCGTTATATACTCGGTGAAAGCTACGGTACTACTCGCTCCGCAGTATTGTCCACGCACCTCCAACGCGCAAACATCGATCTAAACGGGATCGTCTTAGTGTCGTCGGTGCTCGACTTCAATACGATTCAGTTCCCTGAAGGCTCGGTAGTCCCCTTCATCCTCAATCTGCCATCATATTCAATTACGGCTGCATATCACGACGCCTTGCCCGGCGGCGCCCCGTCCGATCTCGATGCGTTCATGAGTGAAGTTGAGAACTGGGCGCTCACCGAATACACTACTGCGTTGATGGCGGCTGGCGCGATCGACCCCGCCTTTCGCTCCAGAGTTCTGGAGCAGATGCACCAATACACCGGGTTGAGCCGCGACTACTTGGACAAGGCAGACTTGCGGGTATCTGCCCCTGAATTCGAGCAAGAACTACTGCGCCATCGTGGCGTCGTGGTGGGTAGGCTCGACGCGCGATTCACTGGACCCACCGGAGACCAACTCGGCACACGGCCGTCGCACGACCCACAGTCGACCGCCATCAGCTCGGCCTACACCTCACTCTTCAACTCTTATCTCCGAAACGAGCTTGGATACGATGGCGAGAGAGAGTATGTGCCCAGCGGTAGGGCGAGGCCGTGGAACTGGACACGGAACAACGGCGGTTCCGTTTTTGGACGGGGAGGCGTCCCAAATGTAGCGCCCGACCTTGCGACGGCAATCAAGCGCAATCCGAGGTTGGAAGTGTTGCTTGTAAACGGCATCTACGATTTGGCTACACCGTATTTCGCGTCAGTCTGGACCATGGATAACATGGGACTGCCGCCGGATTTGCGAGACAACATTCAGCGCGCTGACTTTGCCGCCGGGCATATGATGTATGTAGAGCAGAGCCTGTTACCGCAGTGGAAGGAAACTCTCGATGCATTCATCGTGCGGACGTCCAGGCCGGCGTTGATACCATAGGCGCAGGGTCAGCTTTTGTCTCAAAGCACTGTGATTGCCGATGGCAACGCAGCGTACAGTGGGCGCGGTCATCGTGATGGGTGAAACGTGATTCTGCCCCTCGCGGGAATCCTGTTCGCTCTCGCGTCGGCTGCGGCTTGGGGCTTCGCAGACTTCTGCGGCGGGTTCTCGAGTCGCAGAAGCAGTCATCTTGACGTGCTTATCCTCTCCCGCGTCGGACTCATCGCGGTACTGACTGTGCTCGCCGTGCTGACTCGCGACGCACTTCCACCCGTTACCTCTAGCTTATGGGCCGCCGCCGCAGGGGCCACTGGCGCGTTTGGCATAGCTGCATTGTACCGTGGGCTGGCGACAGAACGCTCGTCTTTGGTGATGCCTGCTTCAGGAGTGGTCGGTGCAGCTATCCCAGTTCTGTTCAGTGCACTGTTCGAGGGTTTCTTACCCTTGGTGCAACAGGCGGGCATACTTGTGGCACTGGGCGGAATCTGGATGGTCAGCCAAGGGCATGACGACAGTACGTCACCCGCGTCGCGTG
>CAYTDU010001001.1:0-2269 GCA_964436395.1 uncultured Gemmatimonadaceae bacterium
GAACCGTTCCACTGCGACGTAGGTAGCCAGCCAGGCCACTCCAGTCTGATCGGAGCTCATGGTCGCTGGAGCGGCGAGTGGTACCGTTCCGTCCGGACTTGACGATCGCGCACTCCACGCAAGCTGCTCTCCGCCGAACCACTGCTCGACGCCACCCTCCGCCGGCCGCAGTGACCCTGCTGCGAGTCTCTCGGCCTTTCGCAGTGCGTCCATGTCATATCCACCTGGATTCTCAGCATGGAAAGCCGGGAGCGCATCCGCGACAGGCCCGAGCACGAGCCACTGCTCCACTGTCACCGGTGGTGAAGTGCGCGAGCAGCACTCGCGCGCGATCTCCGTAGCATCAACCGTGGAGGGATGTAGTAGAGCAAATGCGCATACATACCAGATTAGACAACCGATTTGTGGACTCATGAGCGACCTCCTAGTCGCGTGCTTCCGATGAGTACTTCAGTTGTAGATGGCGTTGTTTGTTGCGTGGACACCCAACCTACATCGCCCTCCGTAGGATCTCTTCCATCTCAGTTTTGGTTAGTTCGACGGGATTCCCCTTCATCGAGCTCGCGGCCGACGCTTTGTCGATTAGGTCGGGAATATCTCGTTCGCAAAAACCATAAGTCGAGAGGAATGGGACCTTCAAGTCAGTGCAGACTTCCCGCACCCACGCAACACCATCCTGTGCGCTTGCAGCTTGGTCACCCACCAAGATCTTTCCGACCTCATCGTAGCGCTGCAAGATCGGACTCTCAGGTTCGCGTTGCCTCATTGCATCTAGGTTGACCACCATCACATGCGGTAGCAGTCCGGCGCACACCGCCCCATGTGGGGCGGGAAACATCCCGCCGAATGGTCCGGCGAACCCGTGCACCGCACCCAAGCCAGCATTTGCCAAAGCCAGCCCTCCGAAGAGACTCGCGATGGACATGTCTATTCTTGCGTCGGCATCTTTTCCGTTCGCGCACGCCCCTCGCAACGATCTCGAGGCTCGGAGCATTCCCTCTCTACAAATGGTGTCTGTCATCGGGTTCGCTCGGCACGACACGTAAGGCTCCAGCACCTGTGTGAGTGCATCGAGACCGGTTGTGGCCGTAATGCCAGGTGGCAAAGAGTACGTTAGCTCCGGATCGACCAGTGCCAGTCTAGGCAGCATGTGAGGGCTCCTGAGACTCACCTTCACGCGGTGCTCCGGAGATCCCAACACAGCGTTCCGGGTGACTTCGGTTCCTGTGCCCGCTGTAGTCGGTATCGCGAAGAACGGTGCAGAAGGTTGAGTGAGCGGTGACCCTCTTCCGACTACTTCGAGAAAGTCGAGCGGGTTGCCCTCGTTGGTTAGCAGGGCTGCGATTGCCTTGCCGGTATCCAGAGCGCTCCCTCCACCGAACCCGATGACCATGTCGCTGTGTGTTCCACGTGCACAGTCCGTCCCCAGTTCGACTGTCTCGATGGTCGGTTCTCCGGATACTGAAAACCTTTCGCACTCCACTCCGTTTGCTTCCAGCATATGGATCAGCGGTTTGGCGCGCTCGAGAGATTTTCCAACAACGACCAACGCGCGGCAGCCCGTTTTGGCTGCGATGGGGCCAAGCTCCTTGAGGGTGCCCGGACCGAAGACAATCCGGGTCGCGGTGGCAAACTCGAAACGCACGGTCTTACCAACCCGTGTCGTCGGGGAAGACGTTGTCGTACTTCACACTGCTGCGCGGCTCTGCCATTAGGTCAGCAACCGTATCGCGCCAGGTCTTGTAGTGGTCGGTATCCTTGTGTTTGGCCGGGTCCTCAGGTGTACGATACACTTCGACCAACACGAATCGCGTCGGGTTGTCCTGCTGCTGGAGCACGTCGAACCGCGCAATACCAGGCTCATGAACGCTGTTCTGGGCATTCTCCAATGTCGCGGTGCGAAAGGCTTCGACTGCGTCGGGTTTGACGCGAACGTGAACCTGAACGATGAACATTTCAGTCATTCCTTTCATATAGATCTTCTATGCTGCAGGCGGCAAGTTCAACGAAGAAGTCAGCAATCCTCGTGGTCACATCTTCGACGAACTGCTTTCCCTTTTCCGGTGTTGCGCCTTTCGGGTTGCCCACACCGGTATCGTCTGAAATCTTGTCCCACCGACGTGGAGCCCATGCGGTACCGTTTTTCAGGCCTTCCAATGCAAAGGACTTGGTACTCCCGTCGCCAGCCTGATCCAGTGGCGCCACCAATTCAGGAAAACAGTGCATCATGATGCTCGTCTCCATCTCCCCGGCGTGCTCCCCCTCTTCG
>CAYTDU010001002.1:0-2268 GCA_964436395.1 uncultured Gemmatimonadaceae bacterium
GCGGCGGTCAGGAGGACGATCTGGGGCAGGACGGACACGTAGCACTCCTTAGCGACAATTTTTGGCGTACAAGGTACGGATCTGATCCCAACATCGTGGGGCAAACAGTCTTTCTGGACGGTAACGCGTTCACGGTAATAGGCGTCCTACCCTACGACGGCATCTGGTTGAACAACGCCCAGGTGTTCGTCCCACTGGTTCGGAATCCCAGTGAAAGTCGTGCGAACAATGTGCATGTGATGATTGGACGGCTGAAGGATGGTGTTTCACAAGAAGCCGCGTACGCCGATATGACCGCGGTCGCACAACAGCTTGCTGAACTCTATCCGGATCCCAACGAAGGTTTGGGCGTGAACTTCGTGCCTTCGACCCGCTGGCGGGCCGACTCCGACATGCGGATCGCTCTCTGGGTGCTGATGGGTGCCGTTGGGTTCCTCTTACTGATCGCGTGTGTTAATCTCGCAAATCTCCTGCTCGCACGTGCGACCGGCAGGCAGCGGGAGACAGCGGTGTGCGCTGCTCTGGGAGCGAGCCGACGGCGTATCGTCAGCAAGCTGCTCGCGGAGTCGATTCTACTCGCATTCGTCGGCGCCGGTTTGGGATTATTGCTCGCCGTCTGGGCGACCCAACTACTCAAGGCTCACGGTGCCAATGCCGTGCCCAGGGTGGAAGAAGTGTCCATCAACTTGTGGGTGCTTGGCTTCACGCTAGCTGCGGCAACAGTTACCGCTGTGTTCTCGGGCTTGCTGCCGGCACTTCAGGCCCCATTCGCCAATCTTGTTTCGGCTCTGCGAGAGGGTGACCGCGGTGTATCGGGCAATCGGGTACAGAACAGGGTGCGCGGTGTCCTGGTCGGGGCGGAAGTCGCTCTTTCGCTGATTCTGCTGGTCGGAGCGGGGTTGCTCGTACGCAGCTTCGGTCAGTTGCAGCGAGTGGACAACGGTTTTGAACCAGCGAACAGGCTCACTTTCGCGGTCAATCTGCCGTCGACAGGGAACAGTGAAGAAGAAAGCCAGAACACTCGGCTTTTCCTGACCGGGTTTCTCGATCGATTGAAATCGGTTCCACAGATTGAGTCCGCCGCCGCGGTGAACTGGAAACCCCTTGGAGGGTCAACAATCAACATGGGCATCAGGGATATCGCGAAGCCCGCCGATAGCGAATCGGTCTTGCTGGCAGACTGGCGTTACGTCACGCCGGAGTACTTCCGAACGATGGGGCTTTCAATGGTGCGAGGCAGAAGCCTGACAAATGAAGATGTCATGCACCCCGTTCAGCTCCCGCCATGGAGCCTTGTGATTTCCGAAGCGTTGGCGGACGACCTGTGGCCTGCTGAAGATCCAATCGGGCGGCAGGTATTTCTCTGGGACAATGAGCAAGCGACCGGGATGGTCGTTGGCGTTGTGGAGAACATGCGAGAACAGGGGGCGGACCAGGACCCTACTCGAGCGGTGTACATGCCGTACAATGGAGCTGTCTGGTCACCCGTTCACTTCGTTGTGCACACGGCAGGCGAGCCAACGGCCGTGGTTCCGACGATTCGCAATCTGCTGGCGGATTTTGATTCGAGCCTCCCGCTCTACGACATCGGCACTCTCGACGAGTCGTTGATGAACTCGGTGGCCGGCAGACAACTGAATGCGTTGCTCCTCTCCGTTTTCTCTATCGTTGCCCTCGTTCTTGCCTTGGCAGGAATTTATGGGGTGATGGCCTATTCCGTGGCCAAGCGGACCTCCGAGATCGGCGTACGTGTCGCGCTAGGAGCGGGCCCGGCAACAGTGCTGCGACAGATCGTGGCCGCCGGAGTGCGACCGGCTCTGATTGGTATCGGGGTCGGTTTGGCAGGTGCTTTGGTGTTGTCGCGGTTTCTCTCGAACCTGCTGTTCGAGATCCAGCCGACGGATCCAACCACCTATGTAACTGTCGCCTTGCTGTTGGGATCGGCTGCGCTGGTGTCCTGCTACCTACCAGCCCGCCGTGCGTTGCGAGTTGACCCGGTGGAGGCTCTGAGGGAGGAATAGACCGGAGTTGACAACCTGGTATTGGACAATTACCATGCGCTCCACAATTGAAGTACCGTGGTGATTTGCCGCGTATTGCCGCCACGATAAACAACGTGCTAAAAAGCGAGAGCCCGCGGCAAGCGGGTTTTTTGTTTTAGGATTGAGGAAAGTCAAATGAGTTACAGGGCGGACAATTCAAAACACTCACGCGCCGTATATGTCGCCGCTGTAAGCACCGTCCCTGCCCAGCTACACCCCTTCACCT
>CAYTDU010001003.1:0-2267 GCA_964436395.1 uncultured Gemmatimonadaceae bacterium
CGCCAGTACCCGGGGACCTTGCGTCGACTATGAGGTTGACACCGAACGAATCGACTGCTATCACGGGCACTTCGTCCGACCCCGCAGTGTCAATAGCGATTTCAGTCGCGAAAGTACCGAACCGAACCACGCCGTAACTGTCCACGGCGCCCCCAGTGGTAACCTGTAGCGACGTGGCCCTGTGAGTGGGCAGGTAGCCGCGGTATGAGCTGTCTCGCACTATGCTGCCGGTGAACACAGTATCGACGATCTGGATGTTCACGGGAGGACAAAAGTCTGGGCACGCGCCCGGAGACGATATGTCCTCCACGCAAGCCGTAGCCAGAAGCAAGAGACTAAGCGAGGCGGGTAGTTTCACCATTGACCTCGAAGGAATCCAGAATCGCCATGATAACCGCGTCAACCGGCCGATCACGGGTCATGTCAGTTTGCCGGGCAGAAGAGCCGGAAGCGTAGAGAACGACCTCGTTGGCCCCTGCACCGACGGAGTCGACTGCAACAACATACCCTCCGTCAGGCTCCAGGTTCACGCCAAGGTTCTCGACAACCAGGAATTTGACGCCCTCCAGTGACGGATCCTTGCGCGTTGCGACCACCGTTCCGATTACTCGCCCCATTTTCATTAACAACCGCCTTCTGGTTGCGGACCTGGTTCAAGATCGTGATTGTGATCTGCTTCAGGTCACACTCTAGAACACCAAAACACCGAATCAGTGCCCTTGTGACGCTTCAGTCTATATACTCACGACACAGACGGGAACCTAGGCCTGTCAATATTTCGTAAGATATGGTGCCAGCCCAACCGGCAAATTCATCGACTGTTATCTCGTCACCACCATCTTCGCCGATGATGGTCGCAACGTCACCAACTCGAACAGGCGTAGGAACAGGACCGAGATCAACCATCACGAAATCCATCGTAACCCTGCCGACCACGGGATAGCGCCTACCCTTGATCAACACCTTCGCCTTCCCTTTGACCGAGCGGCGCACCCCGTCGGCATAGCCGATGCCCAGTGTCGCTACAACAGTCTCTCGCTGCGCCCGCCACTCCCCTCCATAGCTCACGGACTCACCGGGTGGCAGCGTTCTGAGACTGGCTACCCTAGCGCGCACCTGCGCTACCGTTTTCGGCTCCGGAAGGTCGCTGCCGCACCTACCACCGTAGAGAAACACCCCAGGCCGAGCAACATCGAGCATCTGACTCAAGCGCCACGTGCCGGCACTGTTTTGCACGTGCACCATTTCCGGTTTAACGCCGAGCGACCCTATTGCTTGCTCGAAGCGCGCGAACTGGTGCGGCACCGTATCTGGTGCATCGTCGGCAGCAAAGAGATGCGTGAATGCACCTTCGAGGTATGGCGAAGATACGTCCGCCAACCGAACATCGTCGTATCGCACTCCGCAGCGCCCCATCCCCGTGTCGATCTCCAAATGGAATGGGCAATCCCATCTATTGGCTAGGGCGACGTCGTCCATCACAGCTCGAAGATCGTGCTCCTTATAGACCTCGAACTTGTCCAAGGTTGCAGGCGTAAAAACGACAAGGGGCCGGCAAATGCCAGCCTCCCTCAACTCGACAGCTTCGTTCGGTGTTGCTACCCCGTAACCCCAAGGCTCGAGCTCCTCCAACGCCTTACCAACCCTCACCGCCCCAAGTCCGTATGCGTCTGCCTTGATCATGGGCAATAGGGCCGAGCCTCCCGCAGCCTCCTGCACTGTACGTGCGTTTGCCTGCAGATTGCCAAGGCTTATTTCGACCCAGGCCCTATCCCGACACTGTTCCATTGACACTTTCTTTGCCGACCGCGTATTGTATCGGCGCGAGAATACAAATGCAAGAACCATCAGCGCTTGGACGAATCGTCGATCTGGTGAGAGATCTGCGAGATCGGTGCCCATGGGATGCCGCCCAAACACCGCAGAGCCTCCGCCCCTATTTGGTGGAAGAAGCAATGGAGCTGGACCAGGCTATCGCTTCAAACCAACCCGACCGGGTCCGTTCGGAACTCGGAGATGTCTTGTTGCACCTGGCGTTTCAGATAGTGCTTGCTGAGGAACAGGGTCTGTTCGGCGCAGAAGACGTGACATCGGGCATCGAGCGGAAGATGTGGCGACGCCACCCACATCTCTACGACCTCGGCGACGCCCCTAAGACATGGGAACGCTCAAAACTGGCCGAAGCCGCACCTGGTAAACGGAGCATACTCGACGGGTTGCCGGAGACACTCCCTTTTCAAATGCATTCCCCGGTGTCAGAGCCAATT
>CAYTDU010001004.1:0-2263 GCA_964436395.1 uncultured Gemmatimonadaceae bacterium
AACGGTTGCCGGAGGTGCCCACGCTGATCCGCAGGCTGGAACGCGACGCCGAGGTGCTGCGGAGGGTCGGTCATACCGGTGAGGACCTCACAGCGGCAGTTGCGGCACTCGAGAACCTGCGTGTGGCCATGCTTCGCGTGCAGGCCGGTGCGGCGTCAATAGACGACCTGACTCTTCAGCTGGAGCGCGCGCAGGAGGTGGGGGATAGGATTGATGCGGATTTGCTGGCGCGGGAGGATGTAGAGCGGCTGTTGAAATATGGGAGTGGGCGACCCGAAACAACGTCGACTCAACACATGTTAGCTCCATCGTGGCCCCGTTTCCAATCGCCGTCGCTAACTCCCCTCCCCCACTAGCCGGGCAATTCGTTCCCGAGTATCAGCTACTTGCGGCTGCAGTTCCGGGTCGGAATTCCGCCACAATTCAATAAAACGGTCATAGTATTCCACGGCCTTGTCGCTCTCCGCGGGATTCATAGATCTCACCAAGACGTCGAAAAGCTCGTGGCCGCGCCCAAGCTTCGACACTTGGCAAGCCCCAGTGGGTGTCGAGATACGCTTCCCAGTAAACTCGCACCGAATCCGAATTGCCTGCGGCGTCATGAGCGATGGCCAATGCCCCAAGACCACAGGGTTTGCACTCGAAACCGTCGATGCCAGCGCGCAACAGTTCCAGGCCTCGATCCGTTTCTCCGGCTGCAATTGCGACCCATCCTCGTGATCGATCGTAATCACGCCGTAAATCACGCCCCAGTTCCGAATACCCGGAACGCTCCATTTCACGGAGAAACGCTCGTGCCCGCACGACATCACCGCTGAGGGCGAAGTTCTGAATGATCGATTCATAATCTCGATCAGGAACCGCCATCGAGTCCATTGCTTCTGGTGTGATGACTCTCAACAACCGCTCTGACGGACCATTTTCCGGTAGCGCCATGATTCGAGCAAGTTCCCACCATGTAACGAGTCGCTGCGCTGGCACTCCCCGCTGGCTGAGGGCGGATAAGGCATCGCTCAAGTAGCCCTCACCCTCACGATATCGACCCTGCGTAGCCGCCAGAAAGGCAAGCTGTTCCGAGGTACCAGCGCGCCAGGCGAGGTTGCCGCTCTGTGCCTCCAGGACGTTCGTCCAGTGGCGTTTCGCACCTTCGTAGTCTTCCTGAGCTGCCGCAAGGACCGCCCGGGCATCCTCGATACTTGGATTGTTCGGGAACCGCCGTTCCATTGCGTCGAGTGTCTCACCGGCTTGGTCGAACTCGCCCAGGTTCTTCTGCACGAAGGCGAGATTGGTGAATCCTGGAGACCACGTGGAGTCGAGGTCCATGGCTCGTTGATAGAACTCTCGCGCTCGCTCGTCATCTCCCAACTGAGAATAGAGGACTCCGGAATTGTTGAGTGCACGATGATCTTCGGGATACCGCTCGAGTAGAGTGCGATATGCAGCGAGGGCTTCCTCGCGCCGGCCCGTGACGTCGGTATGGTATTGCCCAATCGTGTATCCGCGCTCCAATTCCGTTAGTCGGTCTCGCAGCTGGTATGCTCGTGTTGCGGATTCTCGGGCCCGTCCGAACTGCTCGAAGTTATTGGTGAGTACGGTCGCGATCTTGCGGTGCGCCATTGCGAACAGTGAGTCTTCCAATACCGCTTCCTCGAGCAACGCGACTGCCCGGTCGTTGTCCCCTGAAACCTCAGCTTGCGTCGCTTGCGCATAGAGTCTCAGCGCACGCAGTGATCCGGTGGTAACCAACTCGAGTGGAAGCGTCCGCCGGATAGTTCGCAGTGACTCGCCGACGCGTTCGCGCAATTTCAGTGAGAGTTCATCCACGGCCGACACGAGCTCGCCAGCGCTACCAGCAGACGCCTGTTGTGCCGTCAACACGTCGCCTGTGGCAGACACCACCTTCGCCGACACGAGATAACCGTCGCCCAGCGGCACGATCTCTCCAGCAATTACTGCTTTGATGCTCTCCCGCTCGGCGATTTCGCGCGCAACGGACTCGTTCACGAGAGCATCCGGCGGCAACTGCATGCGCCCCAAGCTTTCGGTCATTCGTGCCGGGTCAGCGATCCGAATCACTGGAGAATTCGAGAGGCTAATACGAAGTAACTCGGTTACAGTTGGCCCGAGCGTCGAATCGGTGGTGCGGTTCTCGAATGCCGCCAGGATGATGAGTTCGCGCTCGCCCAATGCACCCGTCGTCATCAGCGTTGCTGCCGGTCCTATCCCCAGGCTGCGCGTGGCCATGTAACCACCGGTCAGCACC
>CAYTDU010001005.1:0-2255 GCA_964436395.1 uncultured Gemmatimonadaceae bacterium
CTAGCCATCATTTTTTTCTACCTGGTGGGCATCACGTCCATCGGGGTATACAGCGGTCGCCGTCAAACCCGTTCGAGCGCCGGGTACTTCCTGGCAGGTCGATCGTTGAGTTGGGTGACCATCGGCCTCGCGCTGTTCGCAACGAATATCTCAACCGTACACCTTATCGGTCTGGCGTCCGACGGATTCAATCCCGAACGCGGAATGGCGGTGGGCAACTTCGAGTGGCTGGCCCCGTTCCTACTGATTGTGCTGGGTCTGGTCTTCGCACCGTTCTACTTTCGCACAAAGATCTCCACGCTGCCGGAGTACCTCGAAGGCCGGTATGGACCTGCGTCACGTACGTTCTTGGCATTCATGGCCGTTGTAGGAGCGCTCTTCATCCACATAGGCGTATCGCTCTACGCCGGTGCTGTGATGTTCCAGAGCTTCGTTGACATCAACATCGTCTACTCGATTCTCATCGTTTCAACGTTGACCATTATCTACACCGTTACGGGTGGTCTCAGAGCGGTCGTTATCACCGAGTCTATCCAGACGGTTCTGTTGCTGTTGGGAGCGTTCGCGGTCACGGTTTTCGGACTGATCGCTCTGAGGGAAGCCGGTATTGAATCGCTGGACCAAGTGAGAGCGGCGGCGGCGCCCGGGCAGATGAACATAATCCGTTCGGACGGAAGTTACGCCTGGTATGCCATGCTGCTGGGATACCCGGTGATTGGTGTGTGGTATTGGTGTTCGGATCAGACGATCGTGCAGCGTGTGCTGGGTGCGCGCAGCGAGCGCGACGCGCAGATCGGCCCCATCTTCGCCGGGTTCATCAAGGTGCTACCGGTGCTGTTGATGGTATTCCCGGGCGTCATTGGCTACGTGCTGTTTAGAGACCGGATCCTCGCGATGCCCACCGGCGGGGACAGCACGCTCGTGGTACTGATTCAGGAACTGCTTCCTCCGGGAATGCAGGGGTTGGTTGTTGCCGGGCTGTTGGCGGCGTTGATGAGTACCGTGGCCGGGGCATTGAACTCCACGGCCACGCTGGTCAGCATCGACATCGTCAAGCGGCTTCGCCCCACAACCCACGATCAGACACTCGTCCGGATCGGACAACTGACTGCCGTTGTGGTCATGCTTGCGGCAATTGCCTGGTCTACACAGGGCGAGCGATTCGGCGGGATCTTCGGCGGCATCAATCAGATGATCAGCGTACTGGCTCCACCGGTCAGCACTGTATTTGTCTGGGGCGTATTCTGGAAACGAGGCACTGCTCGAGCTTCGCTGGTAACCCTAGTAGTTGGATTTTGTTTGGGGGCGGCGGTGTTTGTTGTCGATTTCCCGGCGGTCTCGGGTTTGTTGTTCGGGCTCGAAACCTCGGGAGATCCGGTACAGCTGATCACGGGCAAGCTCGGCATTCCGTTCATGCTCCAGGCGTGGTGGCTTTTCGTGATCTGTTCCGCTGTGTTCGTGGTTGTCAGCCTGCTCACGCCCGCGCCCGATCCGCGGCAGGTCGAGCGCTACTGCTGGTCGCACCCCCTGGCTGCCATTACCGAAAAGAAGATCACTACCCTTCTCGACCCGCGTTTACTGACGGTGCTTTTGATTCTCGTAATGGCAATTTGCTATTTCATTTTCGCCTGATTTGGGCGAACGATCCGCTCTCGTGGTTCCGTCGCGTTCTCTACAAACCTCCTTCTCACGGGCGGCGGCTTCAGGTCCGAAGGCACGTTGCTCCACTACCGAACCTGCTCATTCGGTTCCAGCAAACTCCTCGACGATTTCCGAAAGCAGCCGGTTGAATGTGTCTGGGTCTTCCATCATCACGAAGTGTCCCAACCCATTCATGACAGTCACATCAATAGACGTTCTATTGACGGGGGCAGTACTGGGCGGTCGGTCGGATGCGCTCCATAGGCTGGTGTTGGTGTTCACCAATTTCGTCCAGACCACGGCGGGAGGGTGAAGGGCAAGCCCCGCGAAGTGCAGGCGAAGGTTTCGTGAGGGGTTGAATAACCCCTGGCTGCGAGCGTCTAGATAGACGCGTATTATCGGACCGAGTTCCCGCGGCCTATGTGCGGGCGTTCATTCGCGCCACGCTATCCAACGTTGGGTTAGGCATGAACTTGGCCGACACACACTCCCGCAGGCTTTCTGCATACGAAGCGCCCCACCGTAGCTTATTGGGATACACTGGTCAGGCTGATTGGATAGCTAGTTCCCATCCGGAAACAGGGTATGTGGCTCAATGTGAGACCTGGCGTGAG
>CAYTDU010001006.1:0-2255 GCA_964436395.1 uncultured Gemmatimonadaceae bacterium
CACTCGTATGAGTTCGAGACAGAGGGCGCAGGCAACTGGATGGGTCGCTACTTTTTCACCGCCGGCCTCATGCCGTCCTTCGGTCTACTCACTAGGTTCGACAACCACTTCAAGCTCGAAGATCGTTGGCCGGTGTCCGGAGTACACTATCAGCGCACGGCCGCCGCGTGGCGCGAGAACCTTGAAAGGAACAAAAGCACCGTCGTCAAAGTGTTCGAGGAGGTGTACGGTCGCGATGCCGTAAAGTGGTTCCACCGTTGGAGACTCTTCTTTCTGGCTTGCGAGGAGTTATTCGGCTTTAGAGGGGGAGATGAGTGGCTGGTTGGGCACTATCGATTCGCACCGGTCTTGGGGACCTCAACCGGCTGAGCGCAGTAATGCTACCCACAAACGAACGTGTGCGCGCGGCCAACAAAGCTCCAATCAAGGAAAGGGGAGACTACGTCCTCTATTGGATGACTGCGTTTCGGCGTGCGAGCTGGAATCACAGTCTGGACCGCGCGATTGCATGGTCACGTGAGCTGAACAAACCTCTCCTGGTGCTGGAGGCTTTGAGGTCGGACTACCAGTGGGCGAGCGATCGCCTTCACAAGTTCGTTGTAGAGGGAATGGTCGACAACGCCAAGGCGCTGAAGCGGAACAACGTCGCGCACTATTCCTACGTCGAGCCAGAACCAGGTGCCGGTAGCGGGTTGCTAACAGCGTTGGCCAACAATGCCTGTGTGGTAGTGACTGATGACTATCCTGCGTTTTTTTTGCCAAGGATGATAGAATCTGCTGCTCGCAGGCTTCCCATTCTTCTGGAGGCGGTGGACTCCAACGGGTTGATACCTCTGGCACGACATGAAAAGGTGTACTCCGCCGCGTATCACTTTCGCCGCTTTCTTCACGGTACCCTGCAAGAGGAGCCGATGGACCTTCCGAAGTCGCGTCCTTTCGCCGGCAAGCGATTGCCTGTGCTCGACGTGCTTCCGGCCGAAGCTCTCGAGAAATGGAAACCCACGGAACTCGAAGAACTGAGTGGCGGTGCGACCCTAATCGGGAGCCTCCCAATTGACCACGGTGTTCCGCCTGCCAAGGCGAGGGGTGGACGTTCGGCTGGTAGGAGGGCGCTCAGGAGTTTCATCGACACTCTGCTGCAGGACTACGGTGTAAAACGGAACCTCCCCGAGGCCGATGCCACAAGCGGTCTCTCGCCGTACCTGCATTTCGGCCACCTGTCCGTTTGCGAAGTAGCCCAAGCGGTCTTCGAACAACAGGACTGGACTCCAGACCTGATTGAACCGGCGGCCAAGGGGCGAAGAGCGGGTTGGTGGGGTGTCGGAGAATCGGCCGAGTCGTTTTTGGATGAGTTGATAACATGGCGAGAGCTGGGCTTCAACGCGGCGCGACACCAACCGGATTCTGACACTTATGGTTCGCTTCCCGATTGGGCCCAGAAGACCCTCGCGGCCCACCAGTCCGACATTCGGTCGCACGTATACGCCCACGAGCAGTTCGAATACGCGGATAGTCACGACCCGATTTGGAATGCAGCACAGCGTCAATTGCTGCGGGAGGGACGTATCCACGGGTATCTGCGAATGCTGTGGGGAAAGAAGATATTGGAGTGGTCTCCGACCCCCCAACATGCTTTTGATATCATGGTCGATTTGAACAACAAGTATGCGCTGGACGGTAGGGACCCGAACTCGTATACCGGGATCCTCTGGGTGCTCGGAAAGTACGACCGTCCCTGGGCGCCGGAGCGACCGGTGTTTGGCACGGTGCGGTACATGAGTTCAGACAATACGGCGCGCAAGTTCAAGCTAAAGGATTACCTCCGGCGATACTCATCCCAGAAGCGGCAAGTCTCCAAGTAACTCAATAAGCGGAACCGCGACTTAGGACGACGAGCAGATGAGCAAATACACTCTCGAACGGACAACTCGAATTCCTGGCGACTTGGATTCCATCTTTCGGTTCTTCGAAGACCCGCACAATCTCAAGGAGATCACCCCTCCCTGGCTCAGTTTTCGCGTCGTGTCTGCCACCGACGAGGTGATGCGGCAAGGCACCAAGATCCGCTACAAGATTCGCTGGCTCGGACTCAGTATGCCGTGGGAGTCTTTGATCGCCGAGTACGAGAAGAACGAGAAGTTCGCGGACGAGATGTTGCGTGGCCCGTACAAGCGCTGGTATCACGTGCACCGGTTTAGGTCAACGGCGGATGGGGTAGAAATGTCTGATCGAGTTGACTATGAACTGCCGTTGGG
>CAYTDU010001007.1:0-2255 GCA_964436395.1 uncultured Gemmatimonadaceae bacterium
CCCTGACCACCGGTGGTCTTTGAAAAGACATGCCGATGCCCAAACGAGCCCGTTGGGTGGTCCAACAGGGAGGGGCCAGATAATCGTTGTACGTGGCATTTCCGCTATCGTTGTCGACGTAGGCGAATGCCGGAAGGTGCCTCACAATCTGCGCGTAGGCGGTTGCGGGGGGACCAGAAGAGAAACCTGGGGCGTTGATCAGCAGCTCGCCTGTGCCTGCATTGTAGTCATAAAGGTCACCAGAAGAACTAACGGAAACATCGAATTCGACCGCTACGGGATAGAATTCCCGGGCATCGCTCCAGATATTTCGCATGCCGTCGTTTGACGGCAGTTGCGATCCACCGGTTCCGGTACCAATGGCATCGGTTTGAAGGATGCGTGATCCAGCTACGAAGCCGGAACCAATGCCCTTGTACTTGTTAGCCAGGCGAGTTCGAAGCTGCCCCTTGAGAATCGCGTCCATATCCTTTTTGGTGCGTTGCTCAAGATCGGCCTCAGTGAGCCCTACTTCGTGCCGTAGGTCTACCAGGTCATCTGGGTATACCCAATTGGGGTCAGTGAGTCCATCGGGTCGATCGGCTGCACCGTTCGGGTTGGTCTGTGGGTGCCAGGTTTGGGTGTTGCGACGTTGGAAAAGGGCAATCGGAATCGCCCACTCGGTCTGGTACGGATGAATTCGGTTGTCCGCATCGATGGCAACCGCCCGAGACCAGATGCCCCCGTCTTCATACTGTGCATTCTTGGGAGCCATGGTGAGGTCACCACGGGTCCACCCCGCGGCGGTCATCGCATCATTCTCATCCAAGATGTTGGTAGTGTACTCCTCAAGGACGAGTTGCCAAGTGACGAACCCGCGTTTCCAACCTTGTGCTCGTACGGTCCCAGAGGTGTTTGAGGGGATGTACGGAAAGTGCTTCTCGCTGACGATTTGCCCTGCAGTGGCTGTTCCAGGGGCGTTGTCGTAGAGGGTGACATTCATCTTCAGGTAGACGAGGTCACGAGCCCACCCACCAGACGCTGCTGGTGCGGCAGGCACCGGAATGGTAGGCCCAGCTGGGGCCTTCAGATGATCCTCGATGCCACGTACACGCACCTTGATCTGATTTTCGTATAGGTCAAGCTGACCAGAAACAGCCTTTGTCTCCAACTGGAAGCCCATTCCTGAGAGGAATCCGCTAGGCTCATCGAAGGGGAATTGGTCAAGCCCAAAGGGTGTAGGTTCGTCACGGTAAACGGTGTCAAGGGCTTTGCGTGCTGCGTGCTCCGTGTCAGTGATGGGGTAGACCGGGAAGACGAACCGCTCACCGTCGCGGAAGACCTGGACGCCGTCATTGACACCAGGATTCTCATCGTTGGTGCGATTGATCACCAGGATCGGAATGGCGTAGCTGTATCCATCCACACCTGTGGTAGAGGGGGCCCACCAGATGCGATCGTCGGTGCCTGTTCCCGCGGGTTGCGAGATAAATGGATTGCCATCAACATTGACACAGGCTGCAGAGATTGTCGTGTCTGCGGGGTTGTACAAGCAGGCAGACGACGGCATGTTGGATCGGTACCCAAGACGCCATTTTGTCACGCGCCATGCGTGGTCCCGAGCTTCGATGGGGTTCAGGTTGAAGTTGTCGGCAACTGGTGCCGCGGTGATGCCGGCCTTCCAACCAAGCCGGTCGAGCTTGTCCTGTACCTCATCCATGGTGTAGGTGAAGGAGCCATCCGGGTTTCGCTCATACCCGTGCGTTTCTGGAACCGTGATGTCCTCGCGCCACATCTCCAGGAAAATGATGTCGTAACGCGTGCTCCCCGGAATCCCGGGTTTCGGGTCCATGGCCACGTACTGACCGAAGGTTTCAATGAAGTGCCCGTTGATCAGCGCGGCGAACGAATCGATGCCGATCTGATCAGCCACCGAAGGCGTTTCGATGATATTGATTTCAGTGTCGCTGGCAAAATCGCCATTCGTGTTGGGGCGGATTCCCGCAAGCACGCCGCTGCCGTTGAGGATGCGGTCGCGCTCTGCCTGAATGGTCTGCTGGTTGGCGACGGACGTCTCGGTGTTGTAGGAGCCTGTATTCAGGGGTTCCCAAATGGTACCGTTCCAGAAGTAGAAGGTGTTGTCGCTGTCGACGTAGTAGAAATCACCCACCCGGTTCATGTTTGGAGGCGACACAGGAAGGGCAGCAGGTGTCGCCACGCGCCCGCGGTACCAATCACGTCCAAGCGGATTCACCTCATCGCGCACGTCGAAGTAG